>DAOUVH010000198.1 GCA_030667725.1 Candidatus Cloacimonadota bacterium
ACAGCAGTAAAAAAAGAAACTACTAAAAAAGTTACAGAAAAAAAGGTGACTGAAAAGATAATAGCAACAAAGAAAGCAACTACAAAGAAGCCAGCAGCCAAGAAGTCGACGGCAAAGAAAACAACTGTAAAAAAGGCAGCACCTAAGAAAACAACAACTAAGAAAGTTACTCCGAAGAAAGCTGTTCCAAAGAAAACAGCTTCAAGTAAAGCTAAACAGTAGTAAGAGGAGAAATAATGAAACTTCATAATCTAGAACGTCCTGATATAACGAGCGGTAAAAAAAGATTAGGTAAAGGTCATGGTTCCGGATTCGGCAAAACTGCCGGTAAAGGACACAAAGGGCAAAAATCACGTTCCGGCGGAAATATTCCAGCTTGGTTTGAAGGTGGTCAAATGCCTTTGCAACGTCGTTTACCTAAAAGAGGTTTTACCAATATATTTAAAAAACAATTTAGAATTGTTAATCTAGGTGATCTTCAAAAATTAGAAGCAAAAGAATTTGATATTAAATCACTCGAAGAATTAAATTTGATCCGTAAACCCAAAGCCAGAGAAATAGCTCCTGTTAAAATTCTCGCTAATGGGTCTGAAACATTTGATAGAAAGATCATCATAAAAGCCAATGCTTTTTCTAAAGTTGCAAAAGAATTGATCGAAAAGCAAGGTGGAATGGCGGAGGTTATTTAAAGTGTGGAAGAGTATAAGTAATATTTTCAAAATACCGGATCTTAAAAAGAAAATTCTCTTCACAGCAATGATCCTGGTAATCTATAGATTGGGAAGTTACATTCCTATTCCCGGAATAAATTCAGACGCATTATCACAGTTCATTGGAGGAGCCAACCAAGCCGGTGGAAACCTTTTTGGTATGTTCGACCTTTTTGTTGGTGGTAACCTTGGACGTGCATCTGTTTTTGCGTTGGGGATCATGCCGTATATCACAACTTCAATTGTTATCCAACTTTTGGGTGGAGTTATTCCATTTTTTGAAAGATTGAAGAAAGAAGGAGCTGAAG
Source organism: Candidatus Cloacimonadota bacterium (assembly GCA_030667725.1). The sequence continues at coordinate 1,019 of DAOUVH010000198.1, forward strand.
GACAGAAAAAAATAGCACAATATACTAGATACGGAACAGTATTTATTGCAGCTTTTAATGCAATGGGTATAAGTATGTTCCTGCAATCAGGTGTAGAAGGTGCAGTTCCAAATCCGGGATTTTTATTCTTATTTACAAGCGTTGTAACAATGGTTACAGGTGTTATGTTTATTATGTGGCTTGGAGAGCAGATAACTGAAAAAGGTATTGGAAACGGAATCTCGTTGATCATCTTTGCTGGTATTATTGCTCGTTATCCTCAAGGTTTTGCGCAAATGTTCCAAATGGTAAGAGTAGGAGCGATGAGTATTTTCATGGCTGTTGCTGTACTGTTGGTAATGGTTGTGGTTACTGCTTCGGTTGTTTTGGTCACAGAAGGTATACGTAAAATACCAGTTCAATATGCAAAAAGAATTGTTGGAAGAAAAGTTTATGGCGGACAGAGTACACACATTCCACTTAAAGTGAACACTGCCGGTGTAATTCCAATTATCTTTGCTTCCTCTATTTTAATGTTCCCCCGTACAATTGCTACTTTCTTTAAAGATAGTGATTTCATGAATTCACTCGTAGGGTATTTATCACCCGGGGCATTTTTATACACAGTTCTCTATGTAAGCCTTATCATTTTCTTTGCTTATTTCTATACAGCAATGGTTTTAAATCCTATTGAGATGGCAGAGAATATGAAAAAATATGGTGGATTTATTCCTGGTCGTAAGCCTGGGAAGAAGACATCTGATTACATTAATAATGTACTTACACGAATTACACTTCCGGGTGCGGCTTTCTTCGCATTTATTGCCGTAATGCCCGAATTTATGTCCAAATGGGCTAATCTTCCATTCTATTTTGGAGGAACAGGTCTTATCATTATCGTTGGTGTGGCGCTGGATACACTTCAGCAGATCGAATCTCACCTTGTAATGAGACACTATGAAGGTTTCATGAAAAAAGGAAAACTTCGTGGAAGAAGACGTTAGTTCTTTATTTATGAATTAAGTGAGATGAAGTAGTATGATAACGATCAAGAATAATAGTGAGATCGCCAAAATGCGCGAAAGTAATCGCATTGTTGGACTGCTGCTTCACAAATTGGATGATATCATCAAACCGGGTATAAGCACATATGATATCAACAGATTTGCTAATGAATTGATTCGGAATGAGGCTGGTAAAGCTGCTTTTAAAGGATATTCTGTTCCTGGCTTACCTCCTTTTCCCGCGGCTATTTGTTCATCTGCAAATTCATGTATTGTGCATGGCATTCCTTCTAAAAAACAGATCCTTCAAGAAGGTGACATTATTGGAATAGATGTCGGTGTTTATAAAGACGGATTTTATGGTGATGCAGCCAAAACGTTTCAAGTTGGTGAAATCTCGGGACAAGCTGTCGCATTAATGGCAGTAACCAGGGAAGCTCTTAAAAGGGGAATTTCTCAAGCAAGAGATGGAGCCAGAGTTGGAGATATATCGCATGCAATTGGATCATATGTGATGTCACAAGGATATTTTGTGGCTGATAATCTTACAGGTCATGGTATCGGAACATCACTGCACGAAGATCCTGTCGTTCCTAATGTTGGTTTAGAAGGAAAAGGACCAAGATTGAGAAAAGGTATGACAATTGCAATAGAACCAATGGTTAATATCGGAACTAATCGAGTGATCGAGAAAGGTTGGGAATTTTTTGTAGCAGATGGTTCATTATCTGCTCATTTTGAACATACCATTCTTATCACTGAGAACGAAGCTGAACTTTTAACTGAGTATTAAAGAGAGTAAGACAGTATGGCTAAAGAAGGCGTTATTGAAGTTGAAGGTGTTGTAATGGAAGCACTTCCAAATACAACATTTAAAGTTGAATTAGAAAATGGGCATGAAATTCTTGCTCATAGTTCTGGTAAAATGCGGCTGCATTATATTAAGATCTTACCGGGTGATAAAGTTAAAGTTGAATTGTCTCCCTACGATTTAAATCGTGGGCGTATAGTATATCGTTATAAATAGGAGAATGAGATGAAAGTTAGAGCATCTGTGAAAAAAATGTGTAAAGATTGTAAAATAATCAAACGAAATGGTGTTATTAGAGTTATTTGTTCTAGTAATCCAAAGCATAAACAACGTCAAGGTTAGATAAGGAGGAAGCTTGGCACATATATCAGGGATAGAATTACCAAGAGAAAAAAGAATAGTTATCGGGCTTACCTATATCTACGGAATAGGCAAATCCTCTGCTGAACAAATTCTTGCAAAAGTAGGGATTGATGAAAATATCAAAGTTAAAGATCTCAATGTTGAGCAAGAAAAGAAATTACGTGATATCATTCTCGATGATTATGTTGTAGAGGGTGATTTGAGAACACAAAAGGCAATGGATATACAACGCCTTATGGAAATCAACTGTTATCGCGGCATTCGTCATAACTCGAATCTTCCGGTTCGTGGACAGCGTACACATACAAATGCCAGAACCTGTAAGGGTAGAAAGAGAAAGTAGGGGAGTGAATGATGGCAAAAGAAACTATAA
>DAOUVH010000280.1 GCA_030667725.1 Candidatus Cloacimonadota bacterium
GGTGTTACAGATGATGAAGGTATTTCAGCGCAGAAGACGTTGATAGATATTCTTGATCTTGATCTCGATACAAACACACAACATATTTATACTGAAGATATCTATCTTCTTGAGAATGAACTTGATGAAAGCATGCTAAAAAAACTGGCTGAAGAACTGCTTGGAAATAAGCTTATTCATCATTTTGAGTTTGGTAAATTTACAGGAAAGATCGAATATGTTCCTGAAGTTCAGATCGTTTCGGATGATAAACAGCAAACAATAGATCTTGATGTGGATGATGATGTTCTACAACAGATATCTAAAGATATGCTCTTATCATTAAATCTGGAAGAGATGAAAGCAATTAGAACATATTATTCTCAAGATATAACAAGAACAATACGAAAGCAGTATAATCTTCCTGATATGCCTACAGATTGCGAATTGGAAATTCTGGCTCAAACATGGAGTGAACACTGCAAACATAAAGAATTCTCAGCGAGTATCAATTATAAAAATCTGGAAACTGGTGAAGAAGAAACTATCGATTCTCTCTTTAATACTTATATTCGTCAATCAACAGAGATAGTTCGTGAAAGATTGAAAAAAGCCGGGAATAACTGGCTACTCAAGATATTTACGGATAATGCAGGTGTAGTGAAGATCAATGAAGAATCGGTTTTTGTATGGAAGGTGGAAACTCATAATTCCCCTTCAGCTATCGATCCTTACGGTGGAGCAATCACAGGAATTTTAGGTAACAATCGTGATCCCTTGGGAACAGGTATCGGTGGAGGTAAGCTGCTTTTCAATACAAACGTGCTTTGCTTTGGACTTCCAAAATACAATAAAAAATTGCTTCCCGGTCAGCTTCATCCACGACGAATTTTCGAGGGCGTGAGACACGGAATCGAAGATGGTGGGAATAAATCAGGTGTTCCAACTGTGAACGGCTCGATCATTTTTGATGATCGTTTCAGCGGAAAGCCGCTGGTATATTGCGGAACTGGTGGTGTGATGCCATATCAATTTGCAGGAGTAAATTCCTGGCTTAAACCTATTGATGATGGAGATCTGATCATCATGGCTGGTGGTCGCGTGGGCAAGGATGGAATTCACGGAGCTACATTCTCTTCAGCCGAGATAGATGAACATTCTCCACAATCAGCCGTTCAGATTGGAAGTCCGATCACTCAGAAATTACTTGGAGATTATTTGCAGGAAGCTGCTTTGCGAGGGTTGATTAAATGTTCAACTGATAATGGCGCCGGAGGTTTATCATCATCTGTAGGAGAACTTGCTGAGATCACCGGTGGAGCAGTTGTGAACCTGGAGAAAGTTCCATTAAAATATGCAAACCTTAAACCCTGGGAGATTTACGTTTCCGAATCACAGGAGCGTATGACACTGGTTGTGGAAGAACATAACAAACAATCACTATTTGAGTTAGCAGAAGATAGAGAAGTAGAGATTTCAGAGATCGGTAAATTCACTTCAACCGGATTTATCGATGTTAGATATGATGAAAGAAAAGTTGCTTATCTCGATATGAAATTCTTGCATGAAGGGGTTCCTAAAAAATATTTGGAAGCAGAATGGAAGAAACCAGAATTAAATGAGCCGGAAGTTTCTTCCAACCTTGATTACAATGAAATTCTAATTAAACTTATGAAAAGCGATAATATTTGTTCCCGAGAGGATGTGATCAGGCAATACGATCATGAAGTAAAAGGGAAAACAATTATTAAACCGTTGATGGGAACTGAAGGAAAATCTCCGCAAGATGCAGCTGTGATGAGATTGAATTTTAATAGTTTTGAAGGAATTGCAATTTCCAATGGGATCTGTCCTAAATTTGGTGATATCGATGCATACCAGATGAGTGCCGGAGCGTTTGATGAAGCAATAAGACAGATAATCTCGGTTGGTGGAAAGTTACCTGATATCAATGACGATTCAAATAGGTTCTGGACTGTGAACGATAACTTTTGTGTGCCCGATTCTGCCTATGATCCTGTTTCTAATCCTGACGGAAAATTAAAATTGGCAAAGCTGGTTCAAATGAATAAGGCACTTTTCGATATGTCTACATTCTATAATATTCCAATGACTTCAGGTAAAGACAGCATGAAGAATGATTTCAAATCCGGAGATATTAAGATTTCTGTTCCTCCCACAATACTCTATTCAATGGTTGCAAAAATTGATGATGTTCGTAAAACAGTAACTAGTAATTTTAAAGCGGATGGAGATTTGATCTATATTTTAGGAGAAACTTACGATGAACTCGGTGCTTCGGAATTCTATAAATTGTTCGATGAACTTGGGAAGAATGTTCCAAAAGTTAGAAAAGAGAATGCGGATAGACTTTATAAAAAAATAATGAATGCAAATGACATTGCTCTAATTGCATCGTGTCACGATCTATCTGATGGAGGATTGGCAACTGCGATAACGGAATGTACATTCGCAGATAATTTTGGTGCTGATATTGAACTTGGAACTTTATCTGATATTGGGATCGATGCTGCACTTTTCTCTGAATCTCATTCCAGGTTTATTGTTTCGATCAATCCTAAAGATAAGGTAAAATTTAAAAAGATATTAACTGAATATGCTTTCTATCTCGGAAGGGTAACTTCAGATAGTAAATTAATAATAAATTCCTATGGAAAAAAATTGATTGATATAAGTATTAATGATCTGCAAAGTGCTTGGGAGAAAGGATTGGCGTAACTCAAACATCAATCTCGTTACGAAGTTGTACTTCGTAATGGAA
>DAOUVH010000294.1 GCA_030667725.1 Candidatus Cloacimonadota bacterium
CAAGAGAGTCAATTGATCTATCTATACTTTTTTCAACTTTTTCGCGGTAATATAGCGTTTTAGGATCAACGGCACTTCTATCGGTAAGTAGTTCACTAAGTGAGACATTGCTGTGATTTCTGGAAAAATCAGCATTATCAATTGAGAGTGTGTTCTTGGTTTGCCCGCTTACTTTTTTTATTGCATTTTCATCAAGATTTGTAATCTCGGAGATCTCTTCAATGGTTGCTTTATGTCCGGTTTCACTGAATACTTTATCTTTGGCATATTTTATTTTATTTGCCTGTGTTGCTTTTCCAAGCGGCATTCTGATAACTGATGTTTTCTCTGCGAGTGCAAAAAGGATCTTCTGCCTAATCCACCAGACAGCATACGAAATAAGTTTATTATGCAATTGAGGATCAAATTTATCAATTGCCTTAATAAGCCCCATATTCCCTTCACTGATAAGTTCAGAGAGAGTCAACCCACGATTCTGATATTTTGCTGCAATCTTAACAACAAATTTCAGGTTGGAGGTAACAAGTTTTTCAATAGCAGCCTGATCACCTTTTTGAGCTTTAATTGCCAATGCATGCTCTCTTTCTCTGCTCAAGGGTTCGATCTCAGCTATCTGGTTAAGATAAGTCTGCAATGCCTTATCGTTAAATACGTTTTCTGCCATTAACTCTTCCTTAATATTTTGGCTGAATCAACAAGATTTATTACCACTGGTTTACACAGATTAAGCACAGCGTCTTCATTCAGCCAATCCTGTCTAATTATTTTAATTTAAACTTCTTACTTTTCTTTTCACCTGTACTTCTTTACTACCAAAGTTAATTAATAATCCAACGTCTTTTCCGGTTGCTGCAAGATAGTTTACAAGCTGGTCTTCGTGGATTTTGGTAAGTTCTTTAATTGCCTTCAGTTCTAAGATGATCTTATTTTCAACAATAATATCTGCGGTGAAATATCCAACTTCCTGACCATCATAAAATACTTGAATAGATTTTTGATTTTCGACCAATAAGCCTATTTTTTTTAGTTCAATGATTAAACAGTTTTCATAGACTGATTCAATGAATCCACTTCCTAATTTGTTATATATTTTGTTGCATGCATCAATTATTTTATCTACCAGATCATCATATATTAAATCTTTCATAAGACTTTCCCCTTCTCTGTTTTATTTATCCTGTCTATTTTCTTCTCAAACTTGAAATTCATTAATATGATCATAAATGAAGTCGAGGAGTTCATCATCGTTCATATCAAGTTTTTTTGCTAAAGAAAAAACAATCTTCACGCCGGAAAGATTCATTCCCAGTTCAAGTGTTAATGTTATGATCGTAGTGACTTTTGTAACATCATTCCCTGTAAAAAGTCTTGTGTTATGATCTGATCTGATTGGTTTTAATAATCCTTTCCGTTCATACATTCTGATGGTTTGGTCATGGATGCCAAGCTGCTTGGCAACTTCTCCGATCTTGAGCAATTTGTTTTTTTCTGCCATAGTTTCCCTATATTGGTCATAACCCGGGAAGTACTTCACGCGGATCTATCGCCTTCCCTTTTATCCGGTATTCAAAATGAAGATGCGGACCACTTGCAGTTCCTGTCTGTCCAACTGTAGCAATTGGCTGACCTTTATTTACCTTCTCTCCCAACCTAACCAAATTTGCCTCATTATGTGCATAAACGGTCATTATGTAATCATCATGTTCAAGAATTATAACATTACCATATCCACGCTGAGTTCCGGAATAAACAACCTTTCCCTTAAGCGCAGCATGGATGGGATTACCTTTATCGGATGAAATATCAATTCCCTTATGTGGTCTGCCGTCACGTAAACCAAATTCGGATGTTACCGTTCCATTTAGCGGCAAAGCCAGTTTAGATTTTGGCGTTGTGGGATGCGTGATAATTGGCTCTCCTGTTGTTGGGGTGGTAGGTTTTTCTGTAGGTTTGGAAATTTCTGCCGGTTTTGTTTTTCCTGCAATCAACATGACCTTCATGCCGGGTTCGAGCTTGTAAGTGTTTAAGTTATTGTAGTCAAGAATATCAAAAACACTCAGTCCGTACATTTTGGCAATGCGGTGAATTGATTCTTTAGTTTTAACCAGGTGATAACCCTTCTTGGGGATCTTACGCTGGGTTACAAATTCCTGTTTTTTTGCACGATGTGGATAAAGAAATATTTTCTGCCCAATAAATACACGATCTGAAGTCATATTATTAAATAGTATGATCTTCTCGATAGAAAGTGAGTATTGCCCGGCAATGGACTGTAGAGTCTCTCCCTTTTTTACAATATGATAATCACCCGAAGGTGTAACATAAAGCGGGTTACTGGATAGTGCGAATGCGCTGGAAAATATAGCAATGACCATGCTGATGACCACAATTCGCAACTTCCATTTTTCTGTTATCATCCTATCCAGTCCCTAAATTAATATTTTATTTTGAAATCTTGAAATTCTTCACCAAGAATGATCTCTGATATCTGTATATCATCAATCCTTGCCATGGAAGGTCCTTCTTTCAGCATATTTATAAAAGCATTCATCACACTATCTTCACCTACCGCGATAACTTTTACATTCCCATTCACAATGTTCTTTGCATATCCTTTTATATTAAGCTCATTTGCTCTGTGCAAAACAAAGGC
>DAOUVH010000221.1 GCA_030667725.1 Candidatus Cloacimonadota bacterium
AACAAGCTCTCTCAATTAATGACAATCAATTCTAAGTTTAAAATCCAGATATTAAATAAACTGATTCTGAATCCGGCAACAGCAATAATTGTCAAAGATATTTGGACTAAGCAAAAAAAATAATCGTATTTGAATAAAATATTTATAAAAAGATTGTTCTTTAGATTCGTATAAATAGACCGAAAGTGGAAAGTAAATTGAGGTTTTTATGAAAGTAAAAACTGCTATTTTAAAAAATGAATGAAAATTTCGAAATTTAATTTGATTGTAATAATCCGTTAATATCGTTAATTCAGGTTATTTTAAAATTTTAACACGAAAAATTTAAGGAGAAATTTTATGAAAAAGACAATATTAATTTTTACAATGATGCTGTTTATTAGTGGACTGGCTTTCGCTCTAGATGAAGGTTTTGAAGGCGGAGTAATTCCTGGTGACTGGACCGTTATTGATGCTGATGGAGACGGTTTACAATGGGTTGCTTTTGAAAATGTTATAGCTCATAGTGGGAATTGGGTTGCAGTAGTAGAAGCCTATAGCAGCGACGATGGAGATGATTGGTTGATCACACCACAGGTTACAATACAGGATGGTGATTCTTTTAGTTTTTTTGCCAGATCTTGGTACGGCACTGAGGATATGAATGTTAAGCTTTCCACTTCCGGCAATTCCATCGGTGATTTTGATGTGACTTTAGAAAGTGTTACCGGTTTAGGAGATTCTTGGGTGGAATATTCCTATGATCTCTCTTCTTATGCAGGGCAGGATATCTATCTTGCAATTCAGTGGAATGTTGATACTTATGCCTTGGTTGTTGATGATGTAACTATAGGAGGAGGAACACAACCTACTTGTCCTGATCCTTCTGCTCTTTATGCAACAAATATCCTACAAACACAAGCTGATTTCGGTTGGGCTGAAAATGGTGAAGCAACTGTTTGGAACATCGAAGTAGGTGCTCCCGGATTTACTCCAGGAACCTCAACTTATATTCAAGCTTATACAGGTGTAGAATTTAATCCTTATTCAGGAACAGGTTTAACAGCATCTACCGATTATGAATTTTATGTTCAAGCCGATTGCGGTGAAGGAGATATCAGCAATTGGGCAGGTCCCGAAGCTTTTACAACTCCAGATGAAATACCTACCTGTTCTGATCCTTCTGATTTAGCAACTTCAGGTATTACTCTAACAACTGCAGATTTGAATTGGACAGAGAACGGTTTTGCAACTTCCTGGGATATTGAACTGGGAACTGCTGGCTTTGCACCCACAGGAACTCCAACTGCTACCGGTGTTACAAATCCATACACTTATGGAACTCTATCTTTCGGCACAAGTTATGATTGGTATGTACACGCCGATTGCGGTGGTGGAGATTATAGTAATTGGATAGGACCATGTACATTTGTTACTTTATGCGATTCCTATACTGCTCCTTTCTCAGAAAATTTTGATACAACAACCCTTGAAGAAATGCCGGATTGCTGGCATAGAATTGAAGGAAATAGCTTTGGTTATGTTAAAGTTAGCGATGTAGTATCTAATTCCGCACCGAATAATTTAAGAATGTATAATAGCGCTTCAACTACAGACGCTTTCATTGCAGTAACTCCAAAGTTTAGTGATCTTACTTCACAGTTAAATCGAATAAGATTTTATGCAAGAAGTAGTGATTCATGTGATCTGATAATAGGAACAATGTCTGATCCGACAGACGAATTAACATTTACCCCTTACAATACTATTAATCTTACACCAGATTATATCGGATATAAAGTTGTATTTGGTGTAGGATATACCGGTTCAGATGAATATATTGCCTTTAAACATGGATGTAATACTACTTATGATTATCTGAACATTGATGATTTTGTTTATGAAGCGGATCCTTATGGAGGTCTCGAGCCTGGAACAGGTTCTGGTACATCAATTAATGGAGAATGTGTATTTATTGATGTTATTCCTATTGATTTCGGTCTTGGTGATATAAATCCTGATGTTACTTTTTGTCCCGAATTTGGTCCCATTACTGTGGACGTTGTTGTCCTCGAGAATACACTTCAAGTAGGTGATCCAGTTAAAGGTAGATTCCCCTTATCTTATGCTTTGTATTTTACAGGGGATACAGACCAGACATTTAACATGATTCTAAGTTTTGAAGGCTGGTATCATGGATCTCCATCCAGTATCTATTATTGGGACGGTTTAATTTGGACATATCCTGATAACATAATATTTGGTACTACTGAAGTTGCCTTTGATATTACACCACCAGCTGGAACAGATGCGTATGAGTTTCACTTAAAAAACAAACCACAACCAGATGATGGTGATGATATTCTTCCCTTCACTCATAACAACTATCCGAATCCGTTCAATCCGGTTACAAATATCGCCTTCTCCTTGAGTGAAGCTGGTTTTGTAACTCTGGAAATTTACAACATAAAAGGACAGAAGGTTAAATCACTCGTAAATGAAAAACTGGATGCAGGTGCACACCAGGTTTTATGGAATGGCAAGGAAGAAAGCGGTAAATCAGCTTCTTCCGGTGTATATTTCTATAAAATAAAAGCTGGTAATTTCGAACAGACTAAAAAAATGATATTACTTAAATAATTATAGTCTGAAAGAAACTATATAACGCTCCGAATTTTCGGAGCGTTATTTTCAAAAATAGTTTGATCAAAATTAAAGTAAGGATTTTTAAATGATTGAAAATGTATTTGTTATAAATAAACTCTCTCAGATGAAAGCAATCAATTCTGAGTTAAAACTTCAGATAATAAATGAACTCATTCCCAACCCGGTAACCGGACAACAATTGTCAAAGATATTTGGACTAAGCAAACAAAAAATGCATTACAATTTAAAAGCACTTCTCAACGCAAACATGATAGAGATCATAAATATCGGGAATAACAAGGAAGTCTATTATAGAGCAAAAGCAAAAAACTATATTTTAGATTTTTCGCCAAGTGTTAGTATTAACGGTATTGCAAAAAAGGATAATCGTAGTTTAATAAATAATATTTTAATATCAGATCATAATATTAACCTTTCAAATATTGCAGCAAATTTATTACAGAATTCTCTTAAATTGAAAGCCAAGGAAAAACTTCTGATAGTCAGTGGTGAATACAATATGCCTCTAGTAAAAAAAATCCTTATTGAAGCTTCCAAAAGACAGATTGAAACAAACTTGATGTTAAGAGATAAAGAGTTATTGGAAACAAAGCATAATTTATTCTCGCT
>DAOUVH010000308.1 GCA_030667725.1 Candidatus Cloacimonadota bacterium
CATCTACTGTTTCGATAATTACAACTATCTCTTATGATCATACCAAAAGCTTGGGGGATTCAATAGAAAAAATTGCCTTTGAGAAAGCCGGTATTATCAAAACAAATACACCTGTTATTCTAGGAAAAATGACAGCTGATGCAGTTGGTGTGATCAAAAAAAGAGCAGAAGAATTAAATGCTCCGGTTCTGGAATATGGGAAAGATTTTTCAATTTCGAATATTAAAATTAATGAAATAGGAACTTCATTTGATTATCATTCACCTCAACTCGATCTGAAAAATGTTGAGGTTAATTTATTAGGAAAACACCAAGCTTATAATGCTGCAACTGCAATCACAGCATTCATTTCATTCCTGCAGCAAACCGGTAGAAAGCTTAATAAACAAAAAATTTATAAAGCATTATCTAATGTTAACTGGCAAGGAAGAATGCAGATAATTTCCTCTCATCCAACAGTTATTATCGATGGTGCTCACAATGAAGAAGGCATAAATGCACTGAAGAACAATTTGATCGATATCTTCCCAAACAAAAAGATATATTTTGTTTTGGCTATTTTGCGTGATAAAAAATTGGAAACAATTATTAAAGATATTTGCAGTGTGAGCCATAAAATTTATATTACTAAAAATAAATCAAATCGAGCTGCTGAGATTGAAGATCAAGTGAAATTTGTGAAACTTTATGACAAACCTTATGAAGTTCATGAAGATGTTGTGTCTGCAGTTAAGAAAGCAGTCTCAGACGCTGATGCAGATGATATTGTAATGATCTCAGGTTCACTTTACACTATCTCAGAAGTAATAAAAGAAAGAACTTTAATTAGTAAATAGCAATCTAAAATAATAGACTTTATAAACACAATTCACCAAATTCATTGACAGAACTCATTGCAATATATCGGATTGACTGGTAACAAAAATAATTAAAAGAAGGGGGAAAATATGAAAAAACAAAGGTTATTCATTTATGTTTTAATTTCGTTCATTATTATTATTACAACAGGCTGTATCGGTGGTTCCAATCCCATATCCAGAGGAATAAGTCGCGGAATCGGAAGAGCAGTTGGTGAACATGCAGAAAATGAAGCTTACAGACGTACTGCACCTAAAGAAAAGCTTCCACCACCACGTTCTGCAAATTGGGGAAGTTTCATGGGAATGCAAGCTCAGATCGTGTTCACATATGCATTCTCTGCTGGAGGTTTATGGCTTGGTCAAGTTGATTATGCACCTGGTGATTGGGCAAAATTTGAGATCCTTACAGATGGCTCTAACACTATTGAACTGGAACGTGCTTATTTAAAAGTGGACGAAAATGGCAATCACTGGTGGAGAATCACTTGGATGGAGAGAGAAGATACTTGGATATTTGAAACATTGATCTCACCGAAAGGTTCACTGTTAAGACTCCGAGCAAAAGATGCTGAAGGTAACGAAGGAGAAATTCCGGTAGCTGGCGAACAAATATACTACCCACCTCAAGAAGTTACAGATGAAAGCATTAAAGGTGCAACTGAAGGAAAAGTAAACTTAAAAACTAAAGCTGGAGTCTTCAATTGTGACCATGTAGTCTTCCTTGCGGTTTACGGACAAGGAAATGTTGAATGGTGGATCACAAAAGAAGTACCTGGCGGTGTTGCCCAATACAAGATAATTGATAGGGGTAAAACACTCTGGCAAAGTACAGTAATTGCAAAAGGTGAGGACGCAACAACAATCCTTGGTTCTTATTAAAATCCTGTCATCATGAGCGGAAACGAAGGATAACATAAACTAAAGATAAAATTTATTAGCAATATAAGGCGGTCAATCGACCGCCTTATTTTATTTAATATTTGGTTTACCTGCATTGACCCAGGCAGTATAATACATTGATGCTAAATCTTCAGCTGCATTTGAGAATTGATGAAACGTCATAAATTTTGTTCTGAACCAGAATATATTGAAGTACTTTTCGTTATACTCATCATCACTGTATTTTAGTGCATGAAGATCAGCAAGTTCTATAAGACCGGCAAAACTACTTGATTGGGTGCAATAATCAAATACAAATTGAAGTGGTTCTTTAACATGCGTAAATTCTATCGGTGAAATATTCTCTTCTAACTCTTCAAGATTTGCATTAACCAGATCTGTTTCATATCTACCGTGAATACCTCTTTGGTTAGTAAGTTTACCATTATAGTTAAGGATCAAATGTTGCGGCTGATGGGCATCACCTACGTAATGTGCAAGATCAGCGGCAAAAAACAGAATATCATCCTTATTATTCTCTTTCATGGCAACCGTCAAATTATTCAAAACCTCAACTGTATTCCAAGGTAATATTCCCATATCATCCACAATTTCTTTTCCATAGATCTCGATCAATTCGGCTTTGTCGGTTATCATTTCACCAACATTGAATTCTTTATAATAATCAATATCAATATAGTGTTTATGCTCCTCAGTAGGATCTTCATCCTTTCTTTTATCAGCATCTGTAGAATGCTCACATAAATATTCGTTGTTCTCTTTTATA
>DAOUVH010000132.1 GCA_030667725.1 Candidatus Cloacimonadota bacterium
AATCGAACATAAAAAAACTGAAGAAGAGATAGTTAAATTAACTAACCAACCAAATACAATAAAATCATTAGCAAACGATTTTAGGGCGCTTAATATAAAAACAGGGTCAGTAATAATTATGCATAGTTCGTTGAGTGAAATTGGTTGGACTATTGGTGGACCAGTAGCGATTATAAAAGCTTTGATGCAGGTAATTACTTCAGAAGGAACATTAATAATGCCAACATTTACAGGTGATAATACAGAGCCTTCTGAACGAACAGAGATGTATATAGCCTACGATGAGAATAACATATATTGCATGGCAAAATGTTATTTTGAAGATATGAGCAGATTACGTGATTTTCATTGCAGTCGAGATCAAATATATACAACTGATCGAGTTTACTTCTTCTTTGATACTTTTCATTCCAATACCCAGACCTACTACTTTGGTTGCAATGCAAATGGGGAACAGGCAGATGGAATCATAATTGAGGACACTGACACTTCGATCGATCTGTTTTATTATTCTGCAGGTGGGAAAACTTCCGAAGGATATATAATTGAATTAGCATTACCTTTAGAAAGCATTAAATACAGAAGTGGAACTGATGTTACATGGGGTGTATTCTTCATTCGTCATATTCCAGACGGCTCTGAAAAAGTTTGTGGATTCCGTGTTCCCCGCGGTGGAGGGAATTACTATGACAATTATGGAATCCTTCGCTTTGCTGAACTGCCCACTAATATGAATCTAAAATTGATTCCTTCTTTCACAGGAAATTATAATCAGTTTGATGATAAAATATTTAATACGAAAGACACAAATTCTGATCTACAACCCGAATTGAATATTTTCTTTGAACCAAATTCTAATTTAACTTTAACAGCCACAATAAATCCGGATTTCAACATCATCGAAGCTGACGGATTGGAAGTTGATGTGAATACAAGATACCCAAGATTCTATAGTGAGAAACGACCATTCTTCATTGAGCAGTCAAATCCTTTCAGTACAGATCTGATAATCTTCAATACAAGAAACATTGTTGATCCACGCTGGGGAACGAAACTTTCCGGTTCAATTGGGAAAATATCTGTTTATGGTCTGCTGGCTGTTGATGAGGATACTTATGGTGATAGATTTGATTATGCTGACTCACTGAATTCTGATACAATATTTGCCTTCATGAGTTTCAACAAAAAATTTCGTGGAGGGAATTCATTCCTTCGTGCTGCTGGAACAATGCGACATTTCGGAGATTACGACAATTTCCTAGTTAGTTTAGATGCAAACAACAGATTCAATGATGAAATTGATGCAGATTTCCAGATCGTAGCAACTTCCAATGAAACATTAGATGATAATGGATTAATTGAAACAAAATTAGGTTACGGTTATTCTGTGGATATGGATTATTATGATGGAACTTGGTTCTTAAACTTTGAATCTAATGGTATCACAGAAGATTATACAGCCGATCTTGGTTATATTTACGATAAGAATAGTATTTTCACAAAAACTAGATTCGAGTACCAGATCCATGGAAAAACGGATAAAGATCTTCTTCGTTATTTAGAGATCGCATCAACCCAAAATGTAAAAACAAACTTTGATTTCAGTAACATTAATTCACATTATTTGGAAGTGATGTGCGGTGCAATGTTTAATAATAGTTTTGATTTTTGGACAGGTTTAGAAATGACAATGGAAAATTATTTTGGTGAAGATTATTATATGTATTATCCATGGTTGAATCTGAATTACGAACCATTCAAACAATTAAAAATGAGTTTCTTAATTGTAGATGGAGAAAATCTCTTTATAGGAAAAACTCAGATTGGAATGGGAGATTATTACAAATATGAAACTGCCATAAATTTAAGACCAACAAATTTCTTAGATCTGGAATTTAAGCATAGATATCACGAAACTGAAGGAAAATATATTGCTAGAACCTATGAAACAAAAGCTAAACTTCAATTTCATAAGAATTTTTGGTTCAGATTGATTGCGCAAGTGACAAATCATGATATATTTGCAGATGATGAGATAGAAGATGATTTTAATCTTTATCCTATGTTTACATACAAACCAAATGCAAATGCAGCAGTATATTTGGGAGTAAGTGGATCAAATGCTGATGGAAATGAATATTATTGGGATTATGAAAATAATAGTTTAAGTAATTTATTTTACGATTATAACGATGCAACTTATTTTTTGAAAGTAAGTTATACATTTGATATAATGTAGAGAACTTAACTTGTTACCAAAACCCTGTTTGGTAATATAGAATTTTTGCGAAAGCTGGTTTCGCACTTTATAACGTTCCAAAAGAGGGCTTTAGGAACGAGAGTAAAAGGAGAAAATATGATCTTAAATCCAACAATAAAAACATTGATGAATCATAGATCGATCAGGGAATATACAGATGAAATACCATCTGAGGAAATGATCGAAACTATTGTAAAGGCTGGGCAGCAAGCAGCTTTTGCGGGTCAACTCGGTAGTGTGATAATCTCCAGAAAAAAAGATAAGCATCCATTTGGAGCTCCGCTATATTTTATTATTTGTGTGGATCTTCACAAAATGCAGAAAGTGATGAAGAAAAGAAATTGGAAGATGATCTCATCAGATGCAGCAATGCTCCTTTTCGGAATGCAGGATGCATCATATATGGCTCAAAATTTAGTGATCGCTGCTGAGAGCCTGGGCTTGGGAACCTGTTATCTTGGATTTGTTCCCTTTATGGCAGAAAAATTGATATTAGAGTATGAACTTCCAAAAAAAGTTTTTCCAATAGTTGGAATTTCCGTTGGTTATCCGGCAGAAGATCCTCCTATCCGTCCACGTTATCCACTTGATTTTTCCTGTTTTGACGGGAAATATCCTGAATTTCCAGATAAGCAAATTGAAAAAGCAATGAAGCAGATGGATGAAGGTTATTTAGCACAGGATTATTACCAAGATGGAAAACTCATGATCAAACTGGAAAATGATCGTGAGGAAACTTATGATGGAAGAACTTATAGTTGGACAGAGCATATTTCTCGTAAATGGGGACAGTGGTTAGAAGATACTGAAGAGATTGAAAGTGTTTTAAATAAATATGGATTTGAATTTAAAAAATAAATATATTTGGGGGATTAATGTTATCATTTGAAAAATTAGTTAAACAGCAAAATCTGGAAATTCATGAGAGATATTTGAGTTCTCTTGAAATGATTGGGATCATCCACGAGAAACTTAAGAGCAAAAAAGATAAATATCAGCAGTATTTATTTACAATTGCAGATAAAATACTGTTCTTTTCAGAACTTGAGAAGGAAATCAGTGATGAATATTATCAACAAAATACTTTGAAAATTTTGCAGCATACAAATCAGGAATTATTCCGTGAAGTAAATTCTGAGAATTATAGTAAAAGTTATGCCAATCCAGAGTATTGTGTTGAAGTTTTTGGAGAAGAATTTGGACAGCTATTCTCAGCTTATTACGTCAATTATCGAAACTATGTGACATTCTCATTCCAACACATGCAGCATTACATGCTAAGATGGAATAATTTATTTATTGAAGTTTATGAATTATTCAAGGGAGGACTTCCTGCTTATGATGAATGCAAAGCTTTGATGATTAAGGAATTTAAGAAGATTTCTAAGGAAGATACAATCCTTAATTTTTCTAGAAGTTATGGACCGGAAACCAAAATGTATCGTGATATCGTGATGAAAGCTGATCTATCTGATCCTCGATATCTTTATCAATATGGGAAGCACATTGGGAATAATGAATTTAAGAGTGCAGAATTCCTTTGTAATTATTCTGATGAGAAAATCGATGTTCTGGCTAAAGCTGTTTCAAAAGCTTTTATTCGTGGTTATGAATTGGCTAAGAAAGACCTATCTATTAAGAAAACGATTGCCATCTATTATCACTTGGGACAGGAGATAATTGCTCGTGCAATTGTGGAACAATTAGAAATGAAAGATCTGAAAGTGTTATTGAATATGGTATTTACAACCTCACCAAATAGACAGTACAACTACGATCATCGCTTTGATAGCGCTCTGTATCTGGATAAAGCAATGGTAGGAAATATTGCTGATGTCCTGAAGGCTGCTACAGCGGAATGCAGTGACGTCTTAAAAGAGTTTGCCGGTCCTGTTTACTTTGATACATTTGGTGAAAAACCATTTACGCCGATAAATAAAACAGCTTGTCTCAAACTTTCTCCTGAGCAGCAGCAATTCTCACAGAAAATGAATATTCAACGTAGCCAGATCATGGATAAATATGTAAGCCGCTCAACAACAAGTTTTTGTATTGTAGGTTTTCCATTACCGGAAATCGGTGAGAAATTTGCAGAGATATTTGAAGAGACAAATGCAATTAACATGATCGATACGATTCATCATGAAGATATTCAGCAATATATCGTTGATGCATTAGATAAAGCTGATTATGTGCATGTGAAAGGAAAGAATGGTAATCTTACCGATATCAAAGTTAAAATGCAGCTGCTGGAGGATCCAGACAAACAAACCAATTTTGTAAATTGTGGAGCAGATGTGAACATTCCGGTTGGTGAAGTATTTACCTCTCCAATTCTGGCAGGAACAGATGGTGTTTTGCACTTGCAAGAAACTTTTCTTAAACAGCTCAAATTCGTTGACTTGAACCTGAAATTCAAAGATGGGTA
>DAOUVH010000060.1 GCA_030667725.1 Candidatus Cloacimonadota bacterium
TGTTACTTTTTTCAATGATCTTATCAATTTATCTTTTTTCTCTTTTTTATCAGATTGTTTTATCTCCTTAATTTCCAGGTTCAGTTCTTTCTGCATAGAAGTAAGGAATTCACGGGCATCCCGCAAAGATCTCTTTTTTATCTCTTTTTTGTCTTTTTCTAAAACTTCGATTTGAGTTTGATGTTCGGAGATCTTCTGATTTAAAAGTGCCGTTTTTAATTCAAATTGATACAATTGACGTGACAGAGACTTCTTTTCTTCCGACATTTTTTTTATCAATTCAGTTAATTCCACATTTTGTTTACCGGTTAATTTTTGGGCTCTTTCAATGAGATTGTTTTTCAATCCTAACCTGGAAGCCACTTCTATGGCAAAACTGTTTCCGGGTAAACCCAGTTTGAATTGATAAGTTGGTTTGTGTTTGTCAGGATCAAATTGCATTGCAGTATTTATGCATTTTTCATGTTTCTCTGCAAAAACCTTAAGTGATGTATAATGTGTACTGATCACCCCTACCGCATTTTTTTCTGCCAGGTCTTCTAAAATAGCCTGTGCTAAAGCTGATCCCTGTTCGGGATCTGTTGCAGCACCGATCTCATCAATCAGAACCAGTATTTTCGAGTTAGTATTTTCTGTCATTTCTCTGATGTTCTTAATGTGAGAAGAGAATGTACTTAAGGCATTTTCAAGCGACTGGCTGTCTCCGATATCAGCAAAAACAAAATCAAATGAGCCGATAATGCTGGAAGAATCGGCCGGGATTGGTAAACCTGATTTTGCCATTAATGTAAGCAATCCCACAGTTTTTAGTGTTACTGTTTTCCCACCGGTATTAGGACCTGAGACCAGCAACAGATTATAATCATATCCAAGCTCCAGATCAAATGGGATCACATCTTCAAATTCTTCAAAGGTAAGTATAAGAAGCGGATGTCTGGCATTCTTCAATTTAATTTGAGACTTCTCTGAAAGTACTGGTTTTTCTGCTCTAAGTTTGTTAGCAAATCTGGCGGAAGCAAAGAAAAAATCCAATTCCTGAAGATATATTATTTCTTTCAATAATTCACTTTTATGCTCAAGGATCATTGCTGTATATTCTTTAAATATTCGGAAGATCTCCTGTTTTTCTTCGCTGGATACAAGTTCGAGATCATTATTTAATCCAACGATCTCTTGAGGTTCCATATAAATTGAAGACTTGCTGGAAGACCGTCCATGAACGATTCCGGATACAAATGGGGATGCTCCCTCTTTTATGGGAATTACATATCTTCCATCACGCTGCGTAACAATATTATCGTGCATGAATTTACTGGCAGAAAGCGATTCAACTTTTTTATTAAGTGTGGAAACCAGGTTTTTTCTTACTTGCTTCTTTCTTCTGCGAATTGAAGCAAGAGCAGATGATGCAGTATCCTTAACTTCACCGTCACTTTCAAATATCTGTTTAAACCTGATCTCAATATCTTCAAGAGGAATTATCCTGTTAACGAATTTTATATACTCAGGATGATCATTCAGATCTTCAGTATTCTTTGATATCTGATTTGCAGTTGAAACATTAAAATATATTTGTTGAAATTCTTCAAAGTTATAAGTTTGATGTTTCTGTTTTTTAATGAGATCTTCAATATCTGAAATATGTTCGAAATTGTGAGATATGCCTTTTCTTAATAAAATTTGAATTTCTGAAGTAAGCTCAAGTTTATGGTTCATATCTGCAATATCATGCATTGGCTGTAGATCTAATGCCATTTTACTTCCCAGCATGGAATGACATTCCTGTGCAAGGATATCTTTGATCTTATTATACTCAAGCTGCTTATGTGAATTCATTTATTCAGCTATCTTGTCATTGATCAGCTTCTCAATTTTTTCTGTGTTCTCATCAATATCCTTTCCTATGTTTTGCATTTTCTCTTTTAGTCCAGGATATTTCAATTCAATTTTGTCTGTAACTTTGCGAATATTCACTGTTATTTTAGAAGATGATGTAAAATCACGTATATGTTCTTCGAAAGGTAACAGATTTAATAGCAGCAGAATTATGGCAATTATCAGCGTTCCGTTAAATACACCAAAGAGTGCTCCCAATAATCTATCCAGCCATTTCAAATGAAGAAATTCGATAATCATCTTTATAACTTCAATAGTCACTTTTGCAATTAATATTATTGCTAGTGCAATTAGAATGTAAGAAAATGCAATTGCAATAAATTCACTAAAACCTAACCTTACAATAAGCACACCCTTAACGATATGCCCGGTTTTAGCAATCAGTATTACGATAATAAATAAGCTAAAAAGACTAATAATACTATTGATAAAACCTTTCTTGAGTCCGTGAAATAACAGAACTACAAGAAAGATACTGAGGATAATATCCAGAATATTCATTTCCCATCCTTTGTTTTGATCAAACAGTTTTCAGATAAAAAAGGGGAGATAACCTATCTCCCCACAAAATAATATGAACTTTATTGATTATGAATCAGCTTTGCAATTCTCTTCTAACAATTGCACTTAAGGTTTTCCCATCTACGTTGCTGCCGAGTTTCTCTTTGAGATACTTCATTACAAATCCCATATCCTGCATCGACTCAGCATTAAGATGAGCAATTGCTTCGCTGACCTCTTTTTCTAATTCAGCTTCAGAGAGTTTTTCCGGTAAATAAACATTAATGATCTCAATCTCTCTATTCTCGATCTCTGCAAGTTCAGGACGTCCACCCTGTATATAAAGTTCAGCTGCCTGCTTTCGCTGCTTTACCTGAATATTGAATACAGAAACAATCTCTTCATCAGAAAGCTCTTTCTTTTTTTCCAGCTTTTGATATTGAACTGCAGATTTCAAAGCACGAAGAACTTGTAATTTGTCTTTGTCCTTCTCTTGCATTGCTTTTTTTAAATCAATATTAATTCGTGTGAGCATATCTTTATGAAAAACGTCTCTGTTTTCTAAGACGTTTCATAGCCTTTCTTACTTGCTCGTTCTTCTCTTTTTTGCGAACTACACTTGGCTTTTCATAATATTTATTCTTCTTAACATCAGATAAAAGACCAGCTCTTTCGCAAGACTTTTTGAATCTTCTGAGGAGTACCTGAAAAGATTCACCACTTTTAGCAACAACTTTAGGCAAAGAAATCACCCCCCTTTTGTTTATGTGAAATTCAAAATTCTGAGTCTTACTTATCCTGTCAAGCCTAAATATATTCATATTAATAATTTATATATATAATTTGAGGATAGTCTATACTCTCTGCTCTTTTAAGCTTTTTGGAAGTACATTTAGCTTACTTAATTTATTGATTTCCAAAAAAAAGCTTGAATAAATATCAGAGATTTTAGTTATTGCACAAAATAAAAAAATACATGAAACATATTTGGAGGAAGTAGAATGTTAGAAGGACTTAGAAGGCACGCATCGTGGATAGTAATTGTGATCGCTGCTGTTTTTATTCTCTCAATGGCAATTGGTGGAATTAGCAGTATATTCATTACAAAACCATTTGTGGGTAGTATTGCAGGTGAAAAGATCTATCCGAATGATTTTAGTGAATATTTACAAAATGCTTATGCTGGTTATGCACAGGAAAACCCCGACAAAGAAATTGATGAACAAACTGCAAAACAACTGAATGATCAAACATGGAACCAACTTGTTCAACAGATACTATTTGATAAAGCAGTAAAAAAACGTCGGATTAAAATTACTGATGATGACGTTATTGAAGGATTAAAGAATCCACCAGAGGATATTACATCCATTCCTCAATTCCAGACCGATGAAGAATTTGATTATTCAAAATATGAAGCACTTCTTTTGGAAAATCCTGAGTTTGCTAACTGGCTGGAAAGCCGTATCAGGGGAACTCTCCCATATCAAAGACTCTATGATGATGTGAAATTAGAAGTTACAGTTACAATTGAAGAAGTTGAACAACAGTACATCGATGACAATAACCTTGCTGATGCAGATATATTATTCTTTAATCCGAACAAGATAAAAGAGGTTGAAGTTACGGACGAAGATCTGCAAACATATTACGAAGAAAACAAAGAAGATTATAAAAAAGATCCTGCCAAGAAACTTAAATATGTAACTATTAATCTTGAACCAAGTGAAGCTGATAAAAAAATTGTGAAAACAAAAGTTGATTCAATATACAATCTTGCAGTTAGCGGTGAAGATTTTGCTGAACTCGCCAGAAATTATTCTGAAGGTCCTTCCGCACCTCAAGGTGGAGATCTTGGTTATTTCAGTAAAGGAAAAATGGTTCCCGCTTTTGAAGAAGCAGCATTCCAATTAAACATAGGTGAGATCGGTGAGCCTGTTCAAAGCAGATTTGGCTGGCACATTATTAAGCTTTATGATAAGCGAACAAAAGACGACGTTGAAGAGATCCAAGCAAGCCATATACTCCTGAAAGAAGAAGCTTCTGAGGCAACAAAAGAGAATCTGGAAGTTCTGGCAAACGATCTTTATGAGAATGCAAACAATACTAATTTGGAAAAAGCAGCTGAAGATCTTGCTTATGAGATCAAAGAGACGACTGAGATTTACGAATCATCGCAATATATTGGTGGTATTGGCAAAAATGAAGAACTTATTAAATTCGCTTTTAACAACAAAGTGGGGCAACTTAATGAACCAATCCTGAAAGAAGATGGTAACTATATTCTCTGCGAAGTATCATTTACAATTGGTGAGCATTATCAAGAATTTGAAGATGTTAGAAGTAGAATAGAGAACTCAGTTAAGAAAGAGAAGAAAAAAGAGATCTCACAAACAAATGCTCTTGAATTTATTAATAAATATGATACAGCAGATTATATGAAAAATGCTGAAGCAGAAGGATATGAAGTTGTTGAAGCATTGAATGTAAAAATTGATAACACATTCAAAATAATCGGTAAAGACGAAGTTCTAAATGAAGCTATTCTTGCCAAAGAAGCCGGAGAACACACCGATATTATCAATGGTGACAGAGCTTCCTATATTGCATTTGTAAAAGTTCGTACACAACCGGATATGGATAAATTTGAAAAAGAACAAGAAAAACTCATGGAAGAAGCTCAAACAGCAGCTGAAAATGAGCACTTGAATGAATGGTTTGAGAAATTGAAAGAAGATGCAGATATTATTGATAATAGAAATGATTACTATAATTAGAATTTTCTGAAATTAACTAGTATTTAAAAGGCGGTTTTGTATAATCCGCCTTTTTTATTTATCTAAATTAAAACTATGTGGTAATAATTCTGCTATATTTGTCTCAAGCTCATCGGTTAAAGAAACAACTGTGATCTTAAGATCGGATGAAAATTCTGAGATAACCTGACGACAAGCTCCACATGGATAAAATAATTCATCTGTATTAGAAAAGATCACCAGCTCAGTAAAATTTGTCTCACCTTCGGAAACAGCTTTGAATATAGCTGTTCTTTCTGCACAGTTTGTTAAACCGTAAGATGAATTTTCAACATTGCAACCTGTAAATATTTTCCCGGATTTGGTAAGTAATGCAGCTCCAACCTGAAACCCGGAATATGGAACATAAGCATTTTCTGATACTTTTTTCGCTGCTTCAATTAATTTTTGTTTCATTGCTATCTCCTTTTTCTACTACCAAAACCAGTTTTTCATTGAAGAATTGTAAAGTGATTTTTTTAGAAAGAAAATAAAATAATAACAAATATTTTGACATTTTGAGCTATAATTTCATTTATATTTTTGTAGAAAATGGGGAGAAATCGTGGAAAAAGTATTAAATCCCAAAATCAAAATATGCTGCATCAGCAGTTTAGAAGAAGCTAAAATTGCAATAGAAATGGGTGCATCTGCATTGGGTCTTGTTTCTGAAATGCCGAGTGGACCGGGAGTAATATCAATAAAAACGATAAAGTTAATCGCAACATCTGTTCCTCCACCCATAGCTACATTTTTATTAACTTCCAAACAGAATGTAAAAGACATTATCAAGCAGCATGAATATTGCCGAACAAACACGATCCAGATCTGTGATAATTTGTCTGTTGGTACACATAAAGAGCTAAAAGAAGTTTTACCCGGAATAGCCATTGTTCAGGTTATTCATGTAACAGGTGAAGAAAGTATTGAAGAAGCACTGGCGATTCAAAATGATGTTGATGCGATTTTATTGGATTCCGGTGATCAATCTAAACAGGTTAAAGAACTAGGTGGAACAGGAAGAACTCATAA
>DAOUVH010000210.1 GCA_030667725.1 Candidatus Cloacimonadota bacterium
GTAATTACCAGCATCATGCTGTGATTTTCCTTTTAGGAAAAAAGCTGTTTCATATTCTTTTGCTTTTGGATATTTTTCTATCAGCTTCTGCAGGTAGAAATCTGTTTGTACGTAATCTTCTTCTTCCAGGTGATAATTTGCTAGAAGCTGTAATGTTTGTGGATGATATTCTTTATATTCATCGAGTAAAAGGAAATCATGGAGTAATTTATATGCTTCTTCTTTCTGTCTGAAATCATATTTTGACTTGGCAATATAGATCATAGCTTCCGGCACGAATTCACTTTCCGGATAAAATTCGATAAGTTCTTCAAAGTTCTTTATTGCCTGAGTGTAATTCCTTCCGATATAATAAAAACACTTTGCCATCAGGAATAAGGCGTCATCAGCATATTTGCTGTCTTTATAGTCTGTTAACACTACTCCGCATTTCTTGATGACCTTATTATAGTTCTGAATTGCATTTGCCGTAGGTGTGCCATCGTCTTTCAAAGCCATTGTATTTGCTTCTTCAAAATACTTCTCTGCATTGAAAAACGTGTTATAATAAACACATCCAGTTATCATCAATAGAATTATGAATAACGACAGAACTAGTTTGCTTAACAAAGTATCTCCTAAAGAATTTTGGATTCGATAAGTTTTTTTGTTTTCATTATATCTATCTAATAAGTTGTCAATTCACCGATTTCTTTTTCCACAGCATGCAGTATATCTCTATTTTTTACAGTTTCCATCAAATTATTATGATCATCGAAAAGTGGTCTATCTATATCCAGATGTTCAACAACTTTTCTCACAGCTTTATGAGCTGCCCGGGTTCCTTTCCCGGGATTAAAATCTCTAAAATCAAGTGCTTGGGCAGCAGCAATAAACTCTATTCCAAGAATTCCATAAGCATTATCGAGGATCTGTCGTGTTTTTAGGGATGTGTTCATTCCCATACTTACAAAATCCTCCTGATCGGCGGCTGCAGGAATTGATTGACAGGAAGCAGGAGTTGAAAGAATCCTTTGTTCAACTATCATCATATCTGCCGTGTATTGGCTTAGCATAAGACCGGAAAACATTCCTGCGCCTTTTGTTAAAAAGGCAGGCAGACCAACACTCAAAGCAGGATTTAATAGGCGGTTAAGACGCCTTTCGGAGATAACGCAAACCATAGTGATACAAGCTCCCAGCATATCAACCGGAACACTAATAGGAGAACCCTGGAAATTTGCTCCTGTAAGAACGATCCCATCGTCGGGAAGAAATACAGGATTATCACCAACGCCATTAAGTTCAATTTCGATCTGGCTTCTTGTCCATCTTAATTGGTCAAGAGCAGCACCTATCACCTGAGGCGTTGAACGCATACTATAGGCATCCTGAACTCTTACTTTCATTCCTTTAAGGAGATCAGAATCAGCGATCATTTTTTGTATATTTTTTGCACATGTAACAGCACCTTGAAAACCTCGAAGTTTATGAAGTCTTTCATCATAAGGTTTCAGGTTGGCCATCAGTGCTTCGAGGGTCATTGCGGCAGCAATTTCCGCTTGTTTGAAAAATCTTTCTGTTTCATATATTATCAAGGCAGCAATACCGGTAAGTAAGTTGCTACCATTAATACAGGCAAGACCGTCCCTTGCTTTAAGCCCGGGTATTTTAATGCCGGCTTTTTCTAAAGCAACTTTTCCCGGAAGGCGTTCACCATTGTAAAATGCTTCACCTTCACCCATCATGAGAAGAGCGATCTGGCTCATTGAAGAAAGATCTCCACAAGCACCTACACTGCCTTTTTCACAAACAACTGGAGTTACACCTTTATTCAGCATTTCCACAAATGTCTGGGTGATAATCGGACGACATCCCGAGTTACCATTGGCATGAACATTGATCCTGCCAAGCATAGCTGCACGTACATGTTCAATTGGACAAGGTTTTCCAATACCCGCTGAGTGATTATAGATCAGATATTTCTGGAATTGTTTGATCTGCTCGTCATTTAGAACGACTTCCGAGAACTCACCAATACCTGTATTTACACCATACATTATCTCGCCTTCTTCGATCTTCTCCTCTATAAATGTTCTGCATTTTTGAATTCTCTGCAGCGCATCAGAATGAAGTTCCACCTTTTCATTACGATGGGCTACATTATACACATCTTCAATGGTCAGGTTTTTCCCAGTAATAACCACAGTCATGTCAAATTCTCCTCAGTTATTTTCAAAATTTATATTTTAATGAGATCATTGGAACCATGTTATTATTAAATTCAATCCCTGCCTGCAGTCTTTTCAGCTTGGAATTAATCCGCAGGGAATTTATAGCACTTATAAGGTGATTGGCCAAAATGGCACCTATGAGCGTTTTAGCGTAATCATTATATTGGATGATCCTTTTTCGCAGTATGGCATATTCGTGTTGTTTGTCATCATCATCCCATTGCCAGAAATATTCATCGGAATAAGCATTTGCATTTATGTATTCAGTTTGAGCTTCCAGATCATCAGGATAAAGATTTTTTGCTAATTCTACGATATGAGCATTATATCCACCGGTTTCATAGCCGGAACTGTCGTATTTTTTCAAATGAAAGAAATATTCGTTGGAATAATCTTGATTTGAATCTATATTTGCAAATTTAACAGCATAATTAAAAGAAGCTTTATCCTTCAGATCTGCCTCTTCCAAGAAATAATAACGAGAAGACCAAAACAATAATTCTGAAGTTAAAAAAACATAACCCGAACTATTTTTTTGGGACAACTCACCCCAACCCGGGATCAGCAAAGACCTGAAAAAATATTTTCTACCTGCATTTTCCCCAGCAAAAAGTGAAGATAAAGTAATCAGGAATATTAGAATAATTATAACTTTTGTTTTAGAAACGGTATTCATAATTTATTTCCATTCCTCTTTTTTTATAATCAGGTTTGAAGCTTAATTTCCCAAGGTATTTTCCGCTTCTATTCAATTTCTTCACCGAAGTAGCAGAATCTATCATGCTTACTATCCTGTTCAAAATTGCAGCAGCCATGGCAAATTTTGTATAGATCTCAAAATCTTGTTTATCACGGCGTAATTCTCTGTATTTATACCAGTTTTTAGTACTTTCCCAATCCCATGATTGATCTTCAGGTAGCAGATAAGTCTCCAGATACTCTTCATAACCCAGCGGATCATTATTGTAGATCAGGAAATAATTTCGAGCATCACGGATGATAGCTTCATTATAGTTATCACTGCTTATATAATCCTGAATCATCTGATAATATGAACCTTCCTGATTTTTGGGAACATCTGCTATAGAAAATGCAAATTGTTTATAAGAATCTACCGCCCATTTGGTTTCAGCCTGTAACCGAAAATAC
>DAOUVH010000030.1 GCA_030667725.1 Candidatus Cloacimonadota bacterium
TCTCGTAGATGGTATTTTACCACGTATCGATTTTCAAATATTTAGTATACCTGCTACCGATCAGGATCATGAATATGTTATTATTGATATTCCGCAAACCATTAGATGTCCTCATTTTGTTTGTATAGGCAAGGAAAACCGTTTTTACAAACGACGTGAATTTGAAGCTAAATCAATGGATCAAAGTGAAATCGAAAATGCCTACCGTAAATTCTTTTTCCATGAAATGAAGTTTACCAGTTTATATGATCAAATCAAAAAGGATAATCCAAATGGTAGTCTTAGTTTGCCACATTCTGCTTATTGTTCAATATACTTCATTCCTCAGTATCCCATAGCTGATTTATTTTATAAAAAATATAATCACAGCACATTAACTGGTATAGTAGTTGGTCTATATAAAGGCTATTTAAAGGCATATAATGATGTTTTTTATAATTCATTTGATGGTTTAACTAATATTCGAAAAAGTAATTCATTTTTTGAAAGACGGGATATTTATTACCGCAATGGATGCGTACTATACT
This sequence comes from Candidatus Cloacimonadota bacterium, assembly GCA_030667725.1. The sequence goes on from DAOUVH010000030.1 coordinate 528, forward strand.
CTTTTTCTTTGTATGATGATCGTGTGAATGATAATGGTAAATATCATATATCATTAGACAGTTTTGCATATTCTTTATTAAGAATATTAGAAGTTATTCCTTCTATATACAAAGAATGTGGTTATTTAGGCAATTTGGTAGTAAGTCTAAATTTGGAGTGCATAGATAATTATTCTCTACATTCACATGGTATTTTCCATTCTCCAGAGAGTATTCCTGGAGGAAAATTCGATAGTAAACTCCCAACAAGCATTGATAAACTAATCGCGAATCCAAAACAGGAATCCATTCCATTACTAACCCACTTCATTCAAAGCTTTGGTGTTGTTGATGAATATATAAATAATTTTATTCAAGAAGTTTACTTAGATCAAAAATTTGGTTTGTATTGATAGTCTAAATTATAGTATTCGTAAATAAATACTAAAATTAAATTATAAAAAATGATAAAATTATGTAAGGAGTTAAAATGAATGCTAAGAAATGCGGAATCTTATTTATTATTATATTTTTGTTATTTGTTGCTTTACATGCAGACTACAGGGATGCGTATAAAGAGCTATTTTTTGGTCGGCAACCCAGTTCAAGAGCAGAAGCAATGGGCAGGGGATATGTAACAATTAATGGTGATATGGATGCATATTTTTATAATCCGGCAGGTATTGCCAATATCAATTTCATGGATCTTAAGTTTACTACCTCCAGCCCTTATTATTTTATTGATAAAGGTAAATTGTATCAATTTGGAGTAGGATATAGTTTAAGAGAATATCTTACAATTGGATTAAATATTAATCATATGACTTATGGAGAAACTTATTATTCAATGAATGAGTTTGGAGAAATTACTGGAGAATTTTCTCCTTACTTATCTAATTACACATTAACTTTAGCAACTGAGCTGACCGATGAGTTTTTATTTGGGTGGAATATTAATTATTTTAACGAGAATTATGTGGATGATCCTCATGGTGCTTTATTCTTTGACGCAGGATCGATATATAAACACAAAATTACTTTACCCAATTCTTCTGAAAGTGAATTAGCAATTGGCGCCAGTGTTAGAAACTTCTCCTTTTCAAAAGTCAAATATGATTCTGGTAAAGAAGAACTTCCTGTTATTTCTCGTTTTGGGATCAGCTATTCATTTATGCCGGAAATAAATAATAATACTATTGAAGTATTGTGTCAGGCAGAATATCAATATCTGTTCAACTATGATTATCGGGATGGACTTCATCTGGGATTGGAAACAAAATTCATTGAGTTGTTATCCTTGAGGTGCGGCTATTACTATGAAAATATAGATGATCATGATCATGATGATAATGAAGATCAACTCTCCCAATTCACTTATGGTCTTGGGATTGATATACCGGTCTATAAATTTACTAATTATCCTATTCGTCTTCAAATAGATTTTACTTCTTTACCACAGGTTAGTTACAGTAACATTTGGACTGATTGGGATAACTTCAATTCATTTACGGTTAAGTTATCGTGGAATAAATGAAGTTATTCAAACAGTGAAAGTATGTGGTACAAGTATTGGAGTTAGTACTGCTGGAGTTGCCATTATATACTTAGTAGCAGGGAATTAAAGTTTGTATCTCAAGCACATCTGGTAAGGGCACGCCACGGCGTGCCCTTACTTTCTGATCCCCAGATATTTCTGTCTTTTCCCGGGTTGTTCCAGAATTTATTCAGTCAGTGATAGTCTGTGGCTATTTTCTACTGTATCGGCGCTAGTAATCGTGCAACTTTAACTGCCAGTTTATACCATAATGGTTTTTTTGTGTAATCTTCTTCGGTTATCCGGAAGCTGTTGGCAAAATCTTCCAGCATCATCTCTTCAACTTTCCCTGCAAATTCCTGGCTGCTGAATAATATGTTTATCTCAAAATTTATGCGGAATGAGCGGTTATCGAGGTTGGCAGTGCCTATCATCGATTTGTCATCATCTATCAACATCGTTTTCTGATGCAGGAACCCCTTTTTATATCTATAAACTTTAATACCGGCTTTAGTGATCTCCTGCAGAAAAGAGAGTGCTGAGAGGTTTGTAATAAACAGATCGGATTTTTGTGGTATCATTAATCTTACATCCACTCCGCGCAGTCCGGCTAATTGCAGTGCGCAAAGAACCTGCTGATCCGGCACAAAATAGGGGCTGATGATCCATAAACGTTTTTTAGCGGAATTTATCGCATGCACAAAGAAGATACCGCAGGTTTCCAGTTCATCTGCCGGTCCGCTAGGCAGAACCAGAACATTGTTCTTCCATTCTGCAAAGTAAGTTGGTTCCCAATTTAGTTCGGGAACTTCCCGTGTTGCCCAGAACCAGTCAGAGATGAAGGGAAGCTGAACACATTGCACAGAAGGTCCTTCTATCTTAACGTGTGTATCACGCCAGAAACCGATTGTCGGATGAGTTCCCATATATTTATCACTTACGTTCAAACCGCCTACAAAAGCTGTTTTACCATCAACTACAACTATCTTACGGTGGTTACGAAAGTTCAAACGCAGCCTGTGAGCCCAGCCCTTCCTACTTTTAAAATTGTGAACCAGAACTCCGTTATTCCGCAGTTTTTCCATATAAGAGCGGGGAAGAGGTGTGCAGCCGATATCATCGTACAACAGATAAACCCTGATACCTTCTTTTGCTTTTTTAATCAAATTTGCCTGCAGCTTGGTTCCCAGCTTATCATCATGGATCTTATAGAATTGAACCAGTATATATTTCTGCGCATTATCAATGCTTTCAAAAATTGCACTGAATGTTGCATCTCCGTTAATAAGTACTTCTGCCCGATTATATTTAGTGAACGGCATTTTTGCCAGTTTTTCTAAAACTGTGAAATCCTGATGTTCATTACTGGAGATCAGATCTTTCTGTATTAATTTATCTTTAAGATCATGAGCTATATCATTAATTTTAAGATCGCCGGAACGACGTGCATTCAAATAACCATGAAATTTTCTATCGCCAAACATCCAGTAGAGCGGAACTGCCAGATATGGGAAGAGGATGAGCGAAACTGCCCAGGCAACCGAACCCTGTGAAGTCCTGCCTTTCCAGATAGCGTCTAATGCTGCAATTACTCCCAGAAAATAGAAAATAATTACAACAACCCACCAGGCGATCCTGAATCCATCCATGATCTTTATTTTTCCTTTTTATCCTGTTTCTTCAAGTGAAGCATCAGTTTATCGTGTAACATAGAAAGTGTAACGGAATAGGGAACGTTTTTCCTGGATAACTGAGCAATAGCAAGAGCCTCATCTAATCTATCATGTTCCATATAGATCTGGATGAGTTCAATATATACAATCGGGTCAAATGGATTAGATTTAATGCCGTTCATTAACAGATCAATTGCCTTTTCTGTTTTTCCAATTTTATTACAAGTTAGTGCATAATTCTTATAGAAATTAGCAGAATTCACCTTTAATTTATCGGCTTCCTCGAATGCCACATAAGCCTTGAGAACGTTTTTCAGATTATAATGAGCCAGTCCCATCAGGTAACTGATATTTCCCCGTTTCCCAAATATCAACTGGGCTTTTTCCAAAGTTTTTATAGAGTCTTCATGCCTGCCATCCAGAAAATATAATTCTGCCAAAAAAACATAGGGAAGAAGTGATGTGATCTTATAGTAAAAGATGTTTTCTAATACTGCAATACTCTTATCGTTTCTGCCAATTTTGGAATAGGCGTAGGCTTTATTGTAGAGCAATTCTGGAAAGTTGGGATAGAGCCTATCATAATAGTCAATTGCAAGCTTGTATTCACTAATTGCCAGGAACGAATTTGCCAGTTGAAAAATTGCAGTTTCATTATCAGGATCGATCTTTAGAACTTGATGATACACACCAACCGCTTTACGGAATAGTTTCTTACTGAAGTAGATCTCAGCCATGAAGAGGAGAAGCTCGACACTTCTAGGAAATTCTATCAGTCCGATCTGCAGAATTCTCTTAGCTTCCAGCCAGTTGGTGTTCATCTGCATTTTTGCCTGCCAGAGAATATTACTCAGTTTCTTTTGATCTGCCATCTCTCTCCTCATATTCTTGTGCTTTATATAATTCTTCTACCAATAAAAGTATTTTATCAATATCATGCAATTTATTAATCTTGTTTCTGATCCGTGCACCACCATGCAGTCCTTTTGTGTAGTGAGAAAAATGGGTGCGCATCTCAAAGACAGCTTGTCTTTCTCCTTTATCGGAGATCATCAACTCCATGTGTCTTTTGATAACCTTAAGTTTTTCTTCGGAAGTGATCTGACTTATACTTCCAGTGCTGAGATAATTTTGTATCTGAGTGAACAACCACGGTTTTCCCATAATCCCGCGACCTATCATCACAGAGTCACATACGGTTTGTTCGTACATGGTTATCATATCGTTAACCGTGATTATATCTCCGTTCCCGATAACGGGAATGCTGATCTCTTTTTTTAATTCAGCTATCAAATCCCAATTACATTTGCCAGAAAACATCTGTCCACGGGTACGGGGATGAAGGCAGATCATATCTGCTCCTGCATTTTGCATTTCTTTCCCGAATTCAAGAGAATTAATACTGAACATATCCCAGCCGGAACGGAACTTAACAGATAGTGGAATATTGAGAGGAGCCAGAATATTTTTAGTTGCACTTACAATGTCAGCAGCAATGTCGGGTGTTGTCATCAATGCAGATCCTGCTCCGCGTTTTATAACTTTCTTAACCGGACAGCCCATATTTATATCTATAAAATCAGGTTTCTTGGTTAAAGCAATTTTAACAGCTTTCTTAAAAACTTCATGATCGGAGCCGAATAGCTGAATACCAAAAGGACGCTGAGGATCTTCGAATCGAGCATATTCCAAACTGCGGTCTCTATTGTAAAGAAGTCCGTCGGCACTTATCATCTCACTAACCACAACATCGGCACCGCATTCTTTACATATGGATCTAAAGGAGTTGTCTGTAATTCCTGCCAGAGGTGCAAGCCATACTTTATTTTCTGTAAGGTCTTTTATTGTTACACTCATATATTTATTTATCAATAAAATGATAGATTGCTATTCCGGCAGCAACAGCGGCGTTTATCGATTCAATATTTCCGGGAATTAGTATTTTAACTTTATGATCAGCAAATTTTAAAATATCCTGACTGATACCAAATGCTTCTGAACCGATAACGAGCATTAAATTGGCAGGTCTTTCAAGCGCAAAAATGTTCGTGGAATCTTCTAATGTTGTAGCTATGATCGTGGTCTTAATACTTTTCAGCCAGTTATGCTCATGAGTTTCCGCTGGCAGATGGAACACAGAGCCCAGCGAAGCACGAATAACTTTAGGATTGTAGATCTCACAACAATCTGGTGAGAGGATAATTCCGGAAACTCCTGCCGCTGTGGCAGTACGGAATATTGCTCCCATATTTCCCGGATCGCTTATCCCATCCAGATAGAGCAGGAATTGTGTTTGCTTAATTGGTATTGGAACAATATCAATAACGGCTGCTATGTTCTGCGGTGTTAGCGTAGTTGTGATCTTTTTCATTTGGTCTTCATTTGCAATTAATATCTTTTTTGCAGAATATTGCGGGGATTCTAATTGGTCTAAATTAGAGGTGATTAATTCATTAAAGATTATCCCATAATCGTTCAATTGGTCTATCAGGCGGATACCTTCAACAATTGTTTTCTTATGTAATATACGGTATTTTTTCTGTTGCAGTTTAGCTAGTTCTTTAGCGTGGTTATTAGTTAATTCGTTAAACATTATTTTTTATACGTTTCTTTTATTGCATTAATATCAACATCATCAATTTGGTAAGGTTTTAAAAATTCTTCAGCATACTTCAAGTATAATTTAGAATCCATCAGAAGCTCAACGAGATCCTTATCAATCTCACCATCTTTAACCATGAAAGCCATTATTTTTAGTGTTTCGGTAAGAGTTTTACCTTTTTTATAAGGTCTATCGGATGCGGTGAGTGCTTCATATAGATCAGCTATGGCAATTATGCGTGATTGAAGCGGAAGTTCATCTGCTGTCTTATTAAATGGATATCCCTTGCCGTTCAGTTTTTCATGATGTGAAGCTGCATAAAGAGGAAGATTCTTGAATTTCTTTGGATATGTAAGTTCCGATAACATCTCATGAGAAACAAGAGCATGTTCCCACATCTTTTCTAATTCTTCCGGAAGAAGTGTGCCTTTCCGGATGCAAAGGTTCTTTTTCTCATCTTCTGTAATGAGATAATATTCTTTTCCGTTTGCAGAATATTTAAATTTATAGATCTCCTCAATTCTATCAATGTAATCATCACGCATAAATTCGCCACCGGTATTTACTTTAATGACGAATTCTTTATCTTCCACAAGCTTATCATTTAGCTTTTGCAATTCCTCTTTTCGCTCATTAGTTTTTGCAAATTCAATATCCTTTTTAATAAGTGCAAAGATCATCTCGAAACGGGTTATTACATGTTCTATCTTATCTTGAATTGTTTCCAGTTTCTTAGCTTTATCACGAACATAGATAGGGGTTGTGATCTTACCGACATCATGCATCCAGCCTGCAAGGGATATCTCCTGCATTTCTTCTGGAGTGAAATGGATATCTTTATATTTATTGGAATCTTTCTGGATCTCTTCCGACAGCATTTCAGATAATGATGCTACACGTTTAATATGTCCGCCTGTATATTCGGATTTGCGGTCTATTGCGGCTGCAATACTTTTAATAAATTGATATAAAAGATTTTCTAATCCTTCAACTAGATTTTTGTTAGTAAAAGCAATTGCAGCTTGTGAAGCGAGTGAGGTTAGCATTGTGAGGTGTTCTTCAGTGAAATATGTTATATTGCCTTCATTATCGTAAGCATTGATTAATTGTATAACTCCCAATAGTTCATTCTCGTGATCCTTCATAGGAATTGCTGCCATAGATCTGGAATGATAATTATTGTTTTTATCGTAATTTTTTGTTCCGCTGTTATCGAATATATCTTGGTTATAGGCATCTTCAACACTACTGGCTTTACCAGTATGAGCCACATAAGAGGCAAAATTTTTGAATATTTTCTTTCCCTTTTCATCATAAAGCGGAACGCTGGGCCATTGGGCAGTATCTGCCATTCCGAGATTTAAATTCATAGATTTTGTGCTAATTATGATAAAATCGAGAGCTTGTTTATCTTCAGAAAGTGTGTAGATCGATCCTCCATCAGCATTCGTAAACTTAATAGCTTCCTCTAAAACCAACTTAAAGAAGTTATTAATATCCTTTTCACCTGAAAGTGCAATCCCGATTCCAGTAAGTGCTTTAACTTGTCTTAATAATTCTTTTTTATCTGCCATAACATACCTTCAACACCTAATTATTTGACACAATTAACAATAACTTAATTCTTGGATATGTAATAAAAAATGAATTTATGTGTCAAATTATTTTGTTTATGTGAGTATAGATGATAGAAATTATAATCTTATCAGCCGGTCAATCCAGTAGAATGGGAAGCGATAAAGCGTTATTGGATATTGATGGCATACCTGCGATTGTGCATATCTTAAATAAGGTACTTAAATTCTCAAATAAAATTTACATTGTGCTTGGAGATAATCTAGAAACTGTAAAAAGTGAAGTCTTGGCGCATATTGGAAATTCCGAAGTAATAAGTTTTATTCACAATGAACTACACAAGAAGGGTATGTTTTCATCAGTACAAAAAGGCTTTTCCAGCACAAGTGGGAAGAATGCCGTTATGCTGCAGCTAATCGATCAGCCGTTTATTTCACCGAGTGTTTATGAAAAGTTAGTTGCAAATTATAGCCCTGAAAATTTGATTGCACAACCATCATATGTAACTGAAGAGGTTAAACGTGGTGGACATCCGCTTTTATTCGCACCCGCATTTAAAGACATCGTGCTGTCTTACTCTGTTGATTCCCAATTGAATGATGTAATTAGAGATAATAATGAGAGTAGGATATTCATTGAAGTAGATGATGAAACAATTCTGCATAATCTGAACACAAAAAAAGATTTTGACGATAAATCTAGAGGATAGAAATTATGGAAACAGCAGTATTTGATGTATTGCAAAGAGCAGTTGAGAATCAGAAACAAGGGATTGCTTTTGTTCTCGCAACTATAGTTGAGGGTGTAGAGAAAACTCCGGGTCGTTCAGGTTTCAAACTAATTTCTTATGAGGATAAAACAAGTGAAGGAACGGTAGGTGGCGGCACGCTAGAAAGAATGGTGCTGGATAAATGCGAAGAAATTCATATAACAAAGCAAAATGCTTTCCTGGAATTTGAACTCACTGAAACTTCGGAAGGTATTGGTATGATGTGCGGGGGAAAAGCAAAAGTATATTTGGAATATTTTCCACCAA
>DAOUVH010000099.1 GCA_030667725.1 Candidatus Cloacimonadota bacterium
CAACGAAAGATTAAGTGGAAGGTTTACTTGCAGGTTAGAGTTCCAGGGAGCAATATTTAGGATGAATTGTGTAAAAGATCTGAAAATAAGTGCCATCCAAATTACACCAAAAGTATTAAAAAGAAAATGAGCTCGAGCTGTTCGACGAGCGTTTACATTTGTTCCCAATGAAGCTAGATAAGCAGTTACTGTTGTTCCTATATTCTCACCCAGCACAATTGCAGCAGCAGTCTCAAAGCCGATCCAACCCATATAAGCCATTGTTACGGTAATCGCCATCGCAGCGCTGGAAGATTGTACAATGACCGTTAGAATGGAACCGACAAAAACAAAAATAACAAATGAAAGAAATCCCAGATCAGTATAATTCTTGAGAAATTCCAGAACTTCCGGATTACTTTTAATATCAGGAACTGATTCCTTTAAAAACATTAAACCCAAAAAGAGTAGACCAAATCCAATTAATATCTCACCGAGATCTCGTCGCTTTTTTAACTTCGAAAACATAAAAGGCAGACTCACCCCAATAATGGGTAAGGCAATTGCTGTGATATTGAATTTAAAACCGATAATTGAGACGATCCAGGTGGTTACGGTTGTACCGATGTTTGCTCCCATCACCACACCAATAGCTTGTGTGAGACTTAGCAAACCGGCATTTACAAAACTTACCACCATTACAGTTGTTGCTGAAGAAGATTGAACTAGAGCTGTAATGAAAAAACCAGTAAAAATAGCAGCAACACGATTTGCTGTCATATAGTTTAAAATTGATTGTAATCGTTTTCCAGCAACTTTTTGAATTCCCTCGCTCATTACTCGCATTCCAAAGAGGAATACACCGAGTGCACCCAATAATTTAAATATTGTTACTATCATTTTTCTCCATCAAAGATAATTAATTAATTATATTATATTAAAGAAATGTTAAGAATTGATAAAGATTTGTTAAGAAATAATAATTTAATAATTTTAATACAATAAAATCCCTTCCCAGGTGGGGTAGGAAAGGGATTATCAGGATTCTATTCTAGGGAGAATATTTTTATGAATCCATATCTGTTTGATGTTTGATGACAGTTCCTTCTGCCATATAAATTGTTTCTTCTGCAATATTTGTGGATAGATCTGCAATACGTTCCAGGTTAGAAGCAATTTTATTTATATGAATTGCTCTTTTTATCGTGGTGGGATCATCCATCATATATGTGATCAATACACGGTAGATGTGTTCTCTCATATCATCTACAATGTCATCGTCGATGCAAACCTGTTTTGCCAACTCTGCGTCTTCGTTGATGAAAGAATCAATAGATTGCTTTACCATTTTCAAGGTTGCTTCGGCCATTACTGGTAGATTAATAAGCTTCTTAATAAATGGTTTCCTGATAAGATATTCTGCACTTTGAGTGATGTTTTCTGCCAAATCACCCATTCTTTCCAGATCGTTATTCATCTTTAATATCATTAGGATCGTGCGCAGATTTTTGGCTTCCGGCTTTTGCAATGCAATCAGTGTAATTACCTCTTCCTCAATTTGAACTTCATTAATGTTAACAAGTTTTTCAATTTCGAATACTTTTTCTAACTTGGTGTTGTTTTTATACAGCAGACCATCAATAGATAGTTTGATCATCAAATCTACTTGATTTGCCTGTTCAATTACAGCTTTTTTGAGTTCTTCTATTTTTTGTTTCAACATTTTATATTCTCCTTCAATTTACATTTCATTCTAAATCTCATCCTCGACCTTGATTCTAACCAAAAACACCACTTAAATAAGCTTCGGTTCGTTTATCTTTGGGAACAGTAAACATTCTTTTAGTTTTATCGAATTCTACCATTTCTCCGAGATACATAAATGCTGTATAATCGGAAATCCTACCTGCCTGGGCAATGTTGTGTGTTACGATCAGGATGGTTACTTTATCTTTTAATTCCAGGCAAAGTTCCTCGATTTTGGCAGTAGATTGCGGATCAAGAGCAGATGTTGGTTCATCCAGTAAAATAATATCAGGATTATTTGCTAAGGCTCTGGCAATACAAAGACGCTGTTGCTGCCCACCGGATAGGGAAAAAGCAGAAGAATTCATACGGTCTTTTACCTCATCCCAAATCCAGGCATTCTTCAGGCTGGTTTCTACTACTTCATCTATATAGCTTTTTTTTTCACCACGGATCTTCAAGCCGTAAGCAATATTATTATAGATCGATTTTGGAAATGGATTTGGTCTTTGGAAAACCATTCCCACCTTAGTACGAACTTTTGTAACATCCACTCTTGAATCGTAAATATTCTCTTCATTAAAAAAAACTCTACCTTTAATCCGAGCTTCCGGAATCAGGTCGTTCATACGATTGAAGCAACGCAAAAGAGTTGATTTCCCACATCCTGAAGGTCCGATGAGAGCAGTTATTCTTTTATCATATATAGGAATATTTACATCTTGCAGAACTTGTTTATCTCCAAACCAGAGATTAAGATCTTCCGTTCTGATATGAGCAGTTGTTGTTTTATTTTGTTTCATTTCAACATTTACCATTTTCTTTTTTTCCTCATGTTATAGCGAATTATTATAGCGATTGCACTTACAAATAGAACCAGTAATAGAAGTATAACTGCCGTCCCATAGGCTATTGGAACCTGTTTGTCGGCATGTGCACCTTCTGTCATCAAAGCATAAATGTGATATGGCAGAGCCATTACTTCATCCATGACTGATGTTGGTAACCTTCGTGTATAAAAAGTAGCCGCTGTAAACAGGATAGGAGCAGTTTCTCCAGCTACCCTGCCAATACTGATTATTGTTCCCGTGAGAATATTTGGAAGTGCAGTGGGAAGTAATACTCTCAGAATAGTTTGTCTTTCGGTTGCTCCCAAAGCCAAAGATGCTTCCCTGAAATCTTTTGGTACGCTGCGCAAAGCTTCCTCACTGGCGTTTATCATTACAGGAAGAGCCAATATTGCCAAAGTGAGTGATCCGGATAAGATAGATACATCTAACTTCATGAGCTGCACGAAAACAGTTAAACCGAACAGACCATAAATAATTGATGGTACACCGGCAAGTGTATTTACGGCTATTCTTACCATGCGTACAAACCAGGCTGGTTTCCCGTAACTTACCATATATATTGCTGTGAAAACACCAAGTGGAAGAGAGATGCCGATAGATATTACCGTAAGCCAGAAAGTTCCCACAATCGCAGGAAAGATTCCGCCTTCGGTCATATATTTTCTTGGTGATTCGGTTAGGAATGACCAGCTTATCATTTTACCGCCTTTGCTGAAGATCACATATAGGAACATTATTAAGAATATAGCGGTGACAGCAATGAATATGCGAAGAAGATTTACACCAATAAATTGCTTTAATTCACGTTTTGTCATTAGGTGTGCCTCTTTTTCAGAAACACAAATTCAGTGATCAGATTTGTGATAAAGGTGATAATAAATAGTACGATCGCAATTCCAAACAGAGCATGAAAGTGAGGACTACCAAAAACAGTTTCACCCATTTCTGCTGCAATTGCTGCCGTCATTGGACGTACAGGTTGGAATAAACTTGTGGGTATTTGCGCTGCTCCACCTGCAACCATAATAACAACCATCGTTTCGCCCATCGCCCTACCAAAACCCAGAAGTATACTACCTATAACACCGGATTTTGCTGCTGGAAGAACTACTCTGATAATAGTTTCCCACTTATTTGCACCCAAAGCAAATGAAGCTTCTCTTTGATCTTTGGAAACTGTAGAAAGCGCATCTTCACTCATACTGGAAATTATTGGTACAACCATTATTCCCAGAATGATAGAAGCAGAAAGAGCATTTAATCCTGAGGGAATTCCAAAAACTTTTATCAGGAAAGGAGATAAAAAAGCCATGCCGAAAAGACCGTAAACTACTGAAGGAATTCCAGCGAGAAGTTCGATTATAGGTTTAATTATCTCTTTGGTTCTTTGTCCGGCTATTTCCGAAATATAAATAGCAGAACCTACTCCCAGAGGAATTGCAATCAGCAAGGCTCCCAAGGTTACAACTACAGATCCCACAATTAATGATAAAATTCCAAAATCCGGTGGAAAATGGGTTGGATGCCAGGCTGGGTTGGCAAGAAATTGTTTAAAGCTAACACTTTTTAAAATGGGAATTCCTTCCACAAATAAAGTGGAAATAATTCCAAAAAGAAAAACTATGGTAAATAAAGCTGCTGTATAGGTTATCCCTTTAAACATCGATTCCTTAAATTTATTCATTATCTAATCCTGATGTATCCTTGTTGTTCTACAATTGTCTGACCCAATTCAGAAAGAATGAAATCAATAAAATCCTGTGTAGCATCAGAACGTGTTTTGGTAGTGTACATATATAATTTGCGAGTTAACGGATATTCATAATTATGAGTACTAGTTTGTGAAGGCAGTATTCCATCTATCGACAATATTTTTAATTCATCATTTACATAACCCAATCCTATATATCCAATTGCACCTTTTGTATAGTTTACTGTAGTAGCTACGGCATTATTGGAAGCGAGACGCATAGAATTCTCTTTCAAAAGGTCGTTGTGTAGCACTGCATGATTAAATACTTCAAAAGAACCAGAAGATACATCTCTGGAGATAACAACTATTTCCAGATCATCTCCTTCCAATTCACTCCAGTTTGTTATTTTCCCTGAAAATATGAGTCTCAGGCTTTTTAATGAAATATCATTGATCGGATTATCTTTATGTACAATTACGGATATCGCATCAATGGCTATGGCTGTTTCTATAAGTTCATTTTGTCTCTTTCTTATCAATTCATTTTCCCGCTCATTAGCTTTTCTGGATGCATTCCCGATATCTATTGATTCCATAATAATGGATTTTATACCTAAACCGGAGCCACCACCTCGCACAGATATATTAGTGCCGGGATATATATTCATATATGTTTCTGCGGCAACTTGAACAATTGGTAATGCAGTTGTTGAACCTGCAGTATTAATTGTATTTGTTTTTCTTGGATTACAAGACATCGTTAATATTAATATTACAAAACCAATAAGTATTTGAGATAATCTATTTATTTTCATGATAAATTCCAATTTTGTAAAATAGGGAGACAAGAAAGTGTCTCCCCATTTACTTTAATAGATTCATTTGATACTAATAAAACCTTGTTCCTCAACGATTTTCTGACCTTCATCAGACAGGATGAAATCAATATATTCTTTAACCAAACCCTTGGGAACACCGTTTGTGTACATGTGCAATGTGCGTGCGATAGGATATGATCCATTTTGAATAGTAGTTTTAGAAGGCATTATATTATTAACTTTCACTGCGTTTACTGTTTCGTTTACATAACCAAGAC
>DAOUVH010000100.1 GCA_030667725.1 Candidatus Cloacimonadota bacterium
CAGGTTTTAAGCGATCTTTTGACCGTGATAGAGCGCAAAGGAACTTACAAAGATCTATGTTGAATATTTCAAGTTCAATTTTGCTTTCTTCTGGAATTGAGAAAGAGATTGTAGTTGCAGGACTGCGTCCGGCACCTGACGGATTGAACGGATTGGGGTAATTATGGAAATTAATAACATTAGATTCTATCATATTTTCATCACAACTCACACCATCAATATAAAAGGGAATGATCATTTCAAATTCATAGCCATAATCTGTGCTCAAATTTATTATAATTAATATCTGTTGATAGCTAATATTTTCTGAAACATTAAAGGAAAATGGCTGAGTAACATTGGAAGCTGTTTGTTCCGGTAATATGTCACCGAAATCATAGCTACCGCAGGTTATCTCGATTTCAGGCTCTTCACAGGATAACTGCCCCATTACACCGGTTGAATTGAAATCAACCGAAATGAACGACACAAAATACACCCACTCTCCCGGTTCAATAATGCCATTGCCATTTTCATCCTGCATCACCAGATCATCCAGAAAAAACTCACCAAAATTAAGAAATTCGAAATTCTCAATATCGACCCTTGCGATATTATCAAAATCACGATAAAGTGAAAGATACATAAAGTTCTCGTTTAGATCAAAAAGGTTAGACCATTGAGTTCCGTTTGACAAATTTCCCCAGGTTGGAAGTTCCAGAATATCCATGCCATTTTCCCAATCATAGATCACACCATTTTGGTCTTCGAGTGCATTATAGAGCAATTCGTAGCGATAGCATAGATTGAAAAGTTGCTGTAATGTGTGATTGTAAATGTGAGTATTTGTAAGCACCTGCCAGTCAACTTCAGGATTGATTGCTTCAAAAGCTCCATCATGATACTCCAGGATCACAGAACTTCCGCTACTATCAGTAATCAACATGTGATGACATAGTGTGTTTTGGCCATAAAAATTATCCAAAATATTATAGCTATTTGTAATTTGAATTGCTTCATCCACACTAGCTGCATGATCCAGGATCTCTCTAACCCAACGGGTTAACCAGATAGACTCTTTATTCGGATCTACTTGTACTGGAACAACATCAACATAGGCGATTCCTACAGCTAGCCCCATTTCATTAATACCGTCAGCTGCAAAATAGGGAGCACGTAACAACAACAGCTCTTGCTGCTGAGTTAGATTAGTAAAATTGGTTCCCAAAGGTAGCCCCATATCTGCCAATCGGTTTACGGCAATCGATTCATAACAATCCGGTGCGTTGTACTTTCCTACTAAAACATCCTGTTGCGGATTGTCAAAATTTCTGCCAAAAAATATATTCTGCGAATCCCCAAGACCTGAAAACAGACTGCATCCCATGTGGTCGCTTAATTGACTTTGTCCTCCCAAATACAGATTGTCGAGATAATCCAAAATGTATTCGTAATCTCCCACGTAATTGATTGTATGAAAATCTCCAAGATGTGAAAAACTATTAATCGTTTCAAGTGTATCCACCCGGCTGTTTTCGATTACACTATCAGCAGAAAGAAGATTTATTATTAACAGAACTGTAATACAAAATATTAATTTTTTCATATATTTTCTCCTTATTTCTTTTTTTATATCAAATTTTCTATTACTTCGCGATACCTGAACCAATATGCATCTTTCAATATAAATTTCTAAGTCAAAAAATTAACGATATTAACATTTCATAATTAATCTCATGTTGAGTTCAATAAACTATGAAAAAAATGTGAAATTGGATAAAAGTGTCAAGGACTTAATAAGTTAACGGTATGTAATAAAATGAGTTTGAATATTGCGGATTATCCTATTTTCGTACCATTTAAATTAAGAATATTGACAGTTAAATGCATTTATTCAAATTCAATTCCGTATGGTTTTGTATCATAATTTATGAAAGAATTAAACATAAAGGCAAAGAGGACACAGAGAGCACATGAGAAAATTAAAATCTTTGTTCTTGGTGCCTTTGTGGTAATAGTTTAGGAGAATTTTTATGAAAAGTATGACCGGATTCGGGAAAGCTGGATATTCTGATGATAATTACGAAATAAATATTGAGATAAAATCGGTGAATAGCCGGTTTCTTGACCTTAAGTTCAAGCTTCCTTACGAGATCTCATTCCTGGAACCCGTATTATCAAAAACCATCAGCAACAAGGTAAAACGTGGGAAAGTGGATGTTTACACCAATTTTGTGAATAAGAAACCTCCGGCTTTGGAATTGAATGCAGAGACTTTGAAAACTTACTGGGATATGTATTCCCGGGCTAAAGAAGTTTTGAAGACCGATGCTAATCTTCCCTTTACCAAAGTATTATCGGAAAGGGACGTTATCGCGGTTAAGAAAGATGATCTTGAGAGCGGTGCTTTTATTGAACTCGTCCGTAGTGTGCTGGATAAGGCTTTGGATGAACATCAGAAAATGGCGCAGAACGAAGGAAAATCCATGCTTGAATTTCTTACTGCTTCCCTTGAAATCATGCAAAAATCAATTGATAAACTGAAAAAAGCTTTCCCAGAATATAAGGAAGAAATCCATAAAAAACTGAAAACAAACGTGGAAAATCTTCTCAAGAATAAACTGGAAGGTGATGATCAAAAAAGGTTTCTGCAGGAAATTGCTTTTTACATCGAGAAAGCAGATGTGAATGAAGAGATCGTGCGCCTGCAGCATCATCTGGAAAAGTTCAAAAATAAACTTAATGCAGATGCAGAAGCCGGTAAAAGTCTGAATTTTATCTTACAGGAAATGCTGCGTGAGATCAATACAATAGGTTCCAAGTTTAATTCTACCAACGCTTTTAATGATGTTCTAACTATTAAAGAAGAAATAGAAAAATGCCGGGAGCTTGTGCAAAATGTCGAATAACGAACCAAAACTCAGTTGGACCTCTTACCCACTCAAAGATTATCCGCTTACCTCCATTGTACTGATTGTTTTTATTATAATTCTTTCTGCCGCATTATGGCAAATTTCTGTGGTAAGCTGGGAAATGCCATTATTATTTTATCTGGGATTGATTATTTTCCTACTGAGTCTTATAACTTATTTCATTCCTACCAGTTATGAATTCTACGAAGATAATATTGTGATCTATTACTTGTTCGTCCGCACTGAAAGAGTGTATTCAGATTTTGGTTGTTTTTACATAGATAAAAAAGGTGTGATGCTCAGCACATTTAAAGCACACCGCCGCCTAGATGCTTTTCGCGGTCAGTCTATCAGGTTTTCCAAAACGCGTTCGGAAAAAGATGAACTTATTAAGATATTAAATGAAAAAATCGGCAATCAAGTTTAATGTACGATAAACAGTTAGCACATAATCTTAAAAAGTTCCTTGAAGATAATAAAAGTAATCGATATAAAATAAAGGATTTAACTAAACTTTTACGTATAAGAAAGCATAAACACAAAGACCTGATAGATACTCTTTTCAAACTGGCAAGAAATGATGAAATATATCTTAAGAACAGGAAGTATTCTGCAATTCGAACTATAACTGCCAATTATATTCAGGGTACATTCGATGCCACTTCTCTGGCAAAGAACAAATCATTTGCCTTTGTTATAGGCAAGGAAGAAGATATTTTTATATCCAGCGAAGACACTCTGAACGCTTACCACGGCGATATTGTGGAAGTGGAAGTAAAGTATTCCCGCAATCAGAAAAGATATGGAATTATCATAAAGATCGTGGAACGAAAACATGACTCTTTTGTAGGTACAGTGCAGGAATACAAAGGCAAATACTACCTGCAGCCCGATAATTCCAAGATCCACACAGAACTGCTTATCAATGAACTTTCCAATGCAAAAACCGGTGAGAAGGCGGTTCTTAAAATTCTGAACTGGGGAAACCGTGAATTATATAAATTGCCTGTCGGGAATGTGACCGAAGTTCTGGGAAAAGCAGGTGATCCTGAAGTAGAAATACTTAGTATCATTAAACAGTATGAACTGCCATTAACCTTTCCCGATGCTGTTCTGCAGGAGTTGAATAGCATTCATCTTGAAATTCCGCAAGAGGAAATTAATAAAAGAACCGACTTGCGAGAACTTAATACTTTAACTATTGATCCGGCTTCTGCCAAAGACTTTGATGATGCTGTTTCAATTGAAAAAAATGATGATGAATTTATTCTCTACGTGCATATTGCCGATGTTGCACATTATGTTTTACCCGGCAGCAATTTGTTTGCGGAAGCTGTTAAACGCGGTAACAGTTACTACTTTCCCAAAAAAGTTATTCCCATGTTACCAGAGAAGATTTCCAATAAAGTATGCAGTTTGCGCCCCTTCGAAGATAAACTAACTTTAACCGTAAAAACAGTTTATAATGCAGATTTTTCTATTAAGAACCAGGAAGCTCTGGAAAGCATTATCAAATCTGATGCCAGGTTCAATTATGAAGAGATCGATGCTCATTTTGAAGGTGAGAAAGAAATAGATAAAAAGCTGGTGGTTATGCTGAATGATATGCGACAGCTTTCCTCTGCCCTATCTGCAAAGAACATCAAGAATGGCTATCTCAGTTTGAATATTCCGGAAACCGAATTTATTTTTGATGAGGAAGGCCATATAACCGACCTGCAACGCAGTAAACAAACAGAATCTCATAAACTGATAGAGAATTTTATGCTGGTGGCTAATGAATTTGTGGCAAAAAAACTTTCTGCAAAACCAACTATCTACCGCATTCATGAAGAACCAGGAGAAGAAAAATTATTAAAACTAAAAAAACTGATCAGGAATTACGGTTTGAAATTCGATCTGGGTGAAGAGCGGCATAAAGCACTGCAGGAATTATTAAACTCACTGCCGGATGAAAGCCATCACCGTGTTTTCGATAAAGTCGTTCTGCGTAGCATGAAACGTGCAAAATATACTATTCAAAACAAGGGACACTTTGGATTGGCACTGCAGAATTATACTCATTTTACTTCTCCGATAAGGCGGATATGTGACCTGGTAGTGCATCACCAGATCAAAAATAAGCTTAATTCCCGACAGGAAAGTTTCGATAAGAACAACCTGCTTAAACTTGCAGAAACAGCCACAGAAAGAGAAATGATAGCCGATGAAGCTGAGCGAGAAGTAGATTTGAAAAATAAACTCAACTTTATAAAGAAACATCTTGGAGAAGAATTTGAAGGTATTATAATAGCGATCAGACCGGCATTAATGATAGTTGAGCTCGACCGTTATCCGGTTACTGGGATCGTGAAAATATCTTCTCTGAAAGATGATCATTACAATTTTATGGAAGAACACATGCGGTTGGTCGGTCGCAAAAGTGGAAAGATTTATAAATTGACAGATCCTGTAAAAGTATTTGTTAG
>DAOUVH010000227.1 GCA_030667725.1 Candidatus Cloacimonadota bacterium
CAATAACGCCTTTTCAGCTTGTTTATGAGCTATTGCAATAGCAACTTGACTGGAAACAAATTCTAAAATTGAAAGATCCTTATTGGAATAGTGAGATTCTTCCCTGGAACTGCGAACGACAATACAACCGACGATCTTTTCTCCAATTCTAAGAGGAACACCTAACAGAGCTTTACTTGACCATGTATAATTGGCAATTTCACCTTGATCGATCAATTCCTGACGAAGTTCTTCTGTTAAAAATAGTGATTTTGTATTTTTAATGATATAATTTGTAACTCCATTTTTTCTAAATTTGTGGGGTACTTTAATTTCAGCATTATCAGTAATAAAGTAAGGAGAAAATATTTCATCTGTCTGTTCATTATAGTTTGCAATATAGAAATTAGTAACGTTGAGTATATTCCCAAGTTGTTGGTGGATAATTTTATATAGATCATTCAGATTTTTTGTTGTAGTTACCGCATTTGATATGTTATATATAACTGCTTGGATTCGCTCTTCCTGTTTACGTTCGGTAATGTCTTTTGCTATTCCGGCAATGCCGTAAGGAGTACCCTTATCATCTTTTAAAACTGTTGTTGTCATCAAAGTTGGAAATGGTTTTCCATCTTTGGTGATATGTCCAACTTCTCCGCTATAATTACCATACTTCATCACTTTTTCATTGAATGGAATTACATCATTCTCAAGTTGTTCTTTATTATGAAAAATTGACAGATTCTTTCCAAGCAGTTCTTTATAACTTTTGTATCCATGCATTTCACACCAGGCATCATTGATAAAAATGAGATTACCATTTAAGTCAGCTTGTGCCATCCCTTCCATTGACTGTTTCACAATATTGGAAAGTAAATTGATTTTTTCTTCAGCCTTCTTGCGTTCGGTGATGTCCTCAGTAATAGCGAATTCAAAAAGCGGTTTACCTTCATCATCATGAACAATTTGTGCTCGTATTAAAGCATGAATTATCTTACCATTTTTATGTATATATCTCTTTTCAAGATCAAAATAGGGTATTCCCCCTGCTACTAATTTCTGATACAGATCTTTATTCTTTGCTTTATCATCGGGATGAGAGAATTGATCGTAATGTTTTTGCATCATTTCTTTTTTGGAAAAGCCTATCATGTTACACATGGCGGGGTTCACATCAATGAAGTTACCATTCAGATCTGTGGAACTAAATCCAATATGAGAATTATCGATCATCAATCGCAGCTTTTCTTCACTTTCCTTCAATGCATCTTCTGCTTTCTTGCGGTCGGTAATATCTAACGCAAATGTAATAACAACTTTTTGACCTAAATATAAACCATGATGGGACCGGACAATTTTAAGGAATACTTCGCCGTTTTTTCTTATACCCCAGAAATCATATCTTTGTGGCTTACCATTAAATGCATTTTTGACAAATCCGATGATCTTTTTCATATCATTTTTGCCTGGGGCAGATAAAAATTCAGGTGTTTTTCCTATGAAAAATTTCTTGGGATAACCGTACATATTCGCAGCTCCCTGATTTACTTCAAGAAAGTGACCTTCTTTATCCTGAATGTAAATAGCATCTATTGTATTATCAAAAATGTCTCTAAAGTTTTTTTCAAATTGATTCAATGCTACTTTTGTTTTTAGTTCGTTTATCTCTTGTAGAAGTTGTTCGTTGGCTTTGTTATCATTTTTCATATTTTACCTCTTGAATAAAATATTTTTGTTCAAATTCGGAGCCATGTTATTTTCTGTTAGTTTCGAATAAAAATATTCAATAAAATTAATTATTATAACTGAATTTATAATATATGTATCAAAAATTAGAGATCAATTTATTTGTGTCAAAGAAAAAGATAATGTTTGTATAATTATTATTTTTATATATGGGAATTATATTAGAGTTAAAACGAAATTAAGTTTTATTAGATACCAGAACGATGAACTTTGTTGTTCATTTCCCAGGGTTTAGAGAGATAGTAATTTAAAATAATTCTAGTTTTACCTTCAATGCTAACCGGGATGTTATCAATATATTTATCCAGAACTGTAAATGAATTGAATTTGATATTTTCTTTTTTTGCTATTTCATCTATTATCTTAATGCCTTCTTTGATTATTCCTGCTGTTGTATGCTCCATCAAATTAGTATTACAGATGAATTCTGTGATCTCAAGTTTGGAAGCGGATTTCAGCATTTGCAGCATCTCCGTTATCCCGGCTGCATCGGAAGTAAATGGGCGTCTTGTATTTATAACCAGATGCATTTTGTATCCCCTTTTTTTAATGTTATCAACATATCTTGCTAATGTTCTGCATCCGGCAGGATCTCCTCCAACATCTAGGATAACAGTCTCATCAAAGTTTTGAACAGCTCCCATAATTCTGGGTGAAAGCATTGGCAGATCGGCATGCTGGAATTCACCTTCAGGCGCAATAACAGTAATGTTTTCTTTTGCAAACTTATCTCGTACATCTCTACTGCGGAAATAGGGATTAACTACATCCAGATCTACTAGTGTTACTTTCTTTCCTTTATTGGAATGTTCTCTTGCCAGGTTTATTGAGTATTCACTTTTACCGCTACCGTAAGCACCTATTACAACTATAAGCTTATTATTCATATTTCCTCGATCAGATTAATAATTTAAGGCAAAATTCATACAGCATTATTAATTGTCAAAAAAATCTTTTTGACAAGATGAACACTATAATAGAAAAGTAATAAAAAAATTGGAGCAGAATTTGAAAAAGATTATCTTGTTTATATTCATCGTATTGATATTTAGTTCTCTTACGGCAGAGGACTATCTTGATATCAATTTCTTTATAGAGCCACGGTTTGAGCATGATCAGATAAATATGGTTAATTTTCTGGTTAAGAACATCCGGAATGACTCGATCCGGCAGGTGAACGCTTTTGCCGGCAGGTTATTGGTTGAACCGCAATCAGATAGTTTAACAGCATTTTTTATTAACACGATAAGACCTGAGATAATTTCCCCTGTAGATTATTTTTTCTATGAGAAAGAGCTTAAGAGTGATCTTCTTATTTCTAATATTGTTAGTGACTCAATTCCAATTATAAAGAATAAAATAATAAAATGCGATTCATTCAAAGTTGGTGTTTTTGCTATCTATACTCCGGATTTTATGGTTAAGAATAATATTGCAGATCATGCAAAAATGAATACTGATATCTTTAAAATTGC
>DAOUVH010000183.1 GCA_030667725.1 Candidatus Cloacimonadota bacterium
AAAAAAATGGCACGCCCGAGAGGATTCGAACCCCTAACCCCCTGATCCGTAGTCAAGTGCTCTATCCAATTGAGCCACGGGCGCACGTAATTGCTAATCCAAATTTATCACTCTTTATGTCAAGAAATTTAAGGTCTATCATTATACCATTTAGAAGTTCAATTTTTCACATAATTCCTTGACATACAAACAGTGCAATTTATCTGATAAACAATATTCGGAGTAATTTATGAAGAAAAAGATATTGATTATAACTACAGGCGGTACAATCGCCATGAAACACAATAGTCCTTTCGGAGTAATCCCGAATGACGAATTTGCAGAGCATTTACGTTCCTTCACACAATTGAAAGAAATCGCTGCAATTGATGTTGATGAGTTTTCCAATATTCCAAGTCCTTTCATGGATCCACATAAAATGCTGGGACTCGCTAAAACAATTGAAAAAAAAATTAAGAATTATGACGGAGTTGTAATTACTCATGGAACTGATACGCTGGAAGAAACAGCTTATATGATGGATTTGATCTTAAAAACAAATAAACCAGTTATCTTCACAGCTGCCATGAGAAGTGACTCAGAACTTGGACTCGATGGACCCCGAAATATTGTTGGTGCAGTACGTGTTGCAGGAGCAGATCGTTCATCTAATCGTGGTGTACTGGTCGTTATGAATGATGAGATCAATTCAGCACGTGATGTGGTGAAAACAGACTCAGGCAAAACGGATGCTTTTATTAGTCCTTCTCTTGGGCTACTCGGGATAGTTGACCCCGATAAGGTAATATTTTACCGTAAATCTGAGGAAAATGAAAAAATACTCACTGATTCAATTGAACCAAATATTGATCTGATAAAATGTTGCAGTGGAATGGATGGTAGATTCATTGAAGCTTCAATCCGGAATTGTGCGAAAGCGATAGTTATTGAAGCATTCGGAAGAGGAAATGTTCCAAAAACAATTATACCTTCTCTTGAAAAAGCTTTGGGGAATAACATCCTGATTGTTCTTGTTTCCCGTACTTATACCGGACGCGTTCTGGCTGAATACGGCTATCAAGGAGGAGGTTTATTCCTTCAGAAAAAAGGGGTTTTGCTGGGAGGAGATTTGAAAGGACCCAAGATGCGGATCAAATTAATGGCATTATTTGGAAAGTATAATGATGCAAATGATGTGAAAAATTATTTATTAGCTAATAAGGGAAATTAAATGTTGAACATTCTGGAAATGATGAAGCAATATTTTGCTCATCATATAATTTTCAGTGCCGGACTTCTGCTTATTGTCGGTTATATTTTCGGGCAACTTGCTGAGAAGATAAAGCTTCCAACAATTACCGGTTATATCCTTGCCGGCGTAGTGATAGGAAGTTCAGGATTACAATTGATCCGGCATGAGAACATGGAAATATTATACATTCTATCTGAGATCACACTTTCATTTATTGCTGTTATCATCGGAGGTGAATTCTCATTTTACAAACTCAAATTATATGGAAAGAAGATCCTGTTGCTCACTCTGGCTCAGATGTTCCTCACCTTTTTTCTGGTTTCATTCGGTTTATTGGCGATAGGGTTTTCCAATTATGTTGCCTTTGTTCTAGGTGCTATCTCGTCAGCAACGGCTCCCGCAGCAACAGTGGTAATTGTGGAAAAACTTAAAGCACGAGGAAAATTTGTAGATTACCTTTATGGAATTGTTGCTTTAGACGATGCAGGAACAGTAATTTTATTTTCTATTGTATTTGCTATTTCCGGATCATTGATGGGAGATGCTCAAGTAAATATTTCATATTCCGTTATCCATGCTTTCAAAGAGATCATCCTTTCTATTTTCATTGGTGCAGTTAGTGGTCTAATAATCCATTTTGTTACAATTAAAAAACATAATTTAAATGAGATCAAGATAATCTCTTTAGGCATAATATTCATCACAACATCAATAGCGATAAGTTTACATTTATCACCGCTTATTGCCAATATGACTTTGGGGATGATGATAATAAATATGAACAAAAAGAATGCACGGATACTATTCTCTTTTGAGCCAATGACACCACCTTTGTATGCTATCTTCTTTGCGATAGCAGGAGTAGAATTAAATATTGCGGTTTTTACTGATCCGGTAATTTTGTTAGCCGGTTTCGTGTATATAACTTTAAGATTCGTAGGAAAGTATTTCGGGATTTTTGTGAGTGGAGCTGCATTGAAGATAGATAAAAATATAAGGAATTACCTTGGATTAAGTTTACTTCCACAAGCAGGAGTTGCAATTGGATTAATGTTATTCGTACAAGCTTCTCCTATTGTTCAACAAGCTTCAGCCGAGGTTCAGAGTGAGATCACACAGATGACGAATATCATCTTAATATCTGTTTTTGTTAATGAAGTTATCGGACCTCCACTTTCTAAATTCGCTATCATGAAGAACCTGAAAAGGAGATGACCATGAGTATTTCGGAAGTAGTAAAACTAGAATGCTGCGAAATTGATTTTAAAGCTAACGATAAAAAAGATGCTCTCCATAAGCTATCAGAATTGATGAAACGCAGCCGTGAATTTCGTAACATTGAGGAAGAAAATATTTTTACCGCTTTAAATGAGCGTGAGAAAATGGGCAGCACTGGCTTCAGCAAAGGTATTGCCATTCCACATTGCCAGCTTGAAGGTCTCACTAAGTTCATAGTTGCTATTGCTGTCAGTAAAAAAGGTATTAATTTTGATTCAATAGATAAGAAAAAATCCCGCATCTTTGTAACTATAATCGGACCCGTTGCCAAACGAAGTGAACACCTGAAATTATTGGCAACTGTGTCACACATTTTCAAGGAACCCGGAGTTATCGAGAATATGCTGGGTACTACCACTAAAATCAGTTTGTATGAGGAATTCCTGCGCAATGCCAATTCTGAAGATACAACGATATCCAGAAAAGGACATGATAAGCTGATGATATTAATCGTGAAAGACGAACAGATCATGCAGGATGTAACCGAAGTTTTCATTGAATATGGCATCCAGGAATCTACCATTATTGATACTCAGCAAATGGAAAAGCTACTTTCCAAGGTTCCGTTGTTCATGGGCTTTTTTAATTTTACCAGAGAGAAAAATCCTTTCAGCAAGATCATTCTGATTAAAATTTCCAAAGATCATATTAATGCCATTATTAAAGGATTCGAAGATATTTTTGGAGATCTGGAAAGTTACTCCGGACTCGGAGTTATGGTTCTGGATCTGTTCTTTTCCAAAGGTCTATAAAAAAGTTCTCAATAAAAAAGAGGAACCCCAAACTGAGATTCCTCATTAGAATATTTACGTGAAATTTATAATCAGTTTGACATTAATGAAGATCGTCATAAAGGATATTATCCCAGATTTCCCAAAAAGCAGGAGAGCCACCCCAGTTATAAACTCCTCCCCAATCTCCATCTGCAGGTGGGCTAACCGATCCATCACCATTAGTGTCTCCACCATGTTCATCATCTTTGTAGGAAGTGTGCCAGACCCCGTTGGCATCCCAGTTCACCAGGTTGTCTCCCATATAATCCAAAGTACCACCATCAAACTTAAAGATAACATCTTCGGCAATTGTTAGAGAATTACCTGTGTCAATGTTAATACCCTGCCACAGCGCACAGAAAGGTACTTCGATCTCTGTCCAGG
>DAOUVH010000170.1 GCA_030667725.1 Candidatus Cloacimonadota bacterium
ATAAAATCTCCGGAAAGATCTTCATTAAAAAATTGACGATATCGATTTTCACTCTCCTGAAGCTTAGCCACCATCTGCTTGCGTTTACTAATGTCTTCAATATGAACTAAATACCCCATTTCACCTAAATCTGAAATCTCGTATGGAGTTATCAAAATATTCATAAAACATTTACCACTTCTCGAAGTTTTGTACAATTTATGCTTCTTCACAAGGTCAAAATCAAATTCTGTTTCGAATTGATATGGTTTACCTGCCTTGACCTGCTTTATTGATTCCTCTGATAGATTTGGATCTTCAAACAGATTAAATCTTTTAATTTCATCTATATCTTTAACTCCAAAGATTTTCAAGGTTTCCTTGTTTACGTCAATAAGAAGTCCCTCTGAATTATAATATTCTATTCCTAATGGAGCTTCAGAGAATATGCTCTTGAATCGTGCTTCGTTTTCTTTTAACGATTTTTCTGCCTGCTTACGCTTGGTTAAATCCTGATAAACAGCGACAATCTCTCCTGACGATAGCTTGTATACATAATTTTCTCTGTATCCCATAATTCTTTCATCCTGATAAACCGAAACAGGAAAATGTTCCGGTTTGCCCGTTTTCCAAACATTTTGAAAAACCTTAAAAAGTCCGAATTCTTTTACTCCGGGGAATACATCGGTTACTTTTTTCCCAATCACTTTTTCCTTTGATATTTTCTCTGTTTTCTCTGCCATCGGATTGAAATCTTCGATGATAAAATTTTGTCCATTATTAACTGTTTTATATACAGCAATACAGTCTGAGGTATTTTGGACTATTCCCTTGTACCTTCCTTCGCTTTCAGATTTCTCTAGATTGGCAATTTTATCGTTTAATTTCCCAATCTCAGTTAAGAGTTGTTCTTTGGTTTTATTGGTATTTTTCATTTACAACCCCACTTTATATATTTTACAAAAATTCGAAGTTCGATTAAGTTTACCTTTAAATTTATTTGGAGGTAATTCTGCTTCACCTAAAAACAGAACTCCATTTTTATTTAATGACTTGTATAGTTTATTAAATATCTCCTCTTGAAAACTAGATTCAAAATAGATTAGTAGATTTCTGCACAGGACAACATCAAAACCACCATATATGCTATCAGGAGGAACAGTATGCTTTTTATCAAACATATCAAATTCTGAAAACCTGACCATATTTTTTATTTCGGATTTTAGTTCGAATGTGTTGCCCAGAGATGTAAAATATTTTTTTAAGAGGCTGTACTTAACATTCTGGATGCTTTCAAGCGAATAAATTCCTTCTTTGGCAGATTTTATTATTTTTTTATCTATATCAGTCGCAATAATGATTGTATCTAAGTTGAGTTCTTCTTTTTCTATTATTTCATTGATTAGTATTGCTAATGAATAGGGTTCTTCTCCAGCCGCACAGCCTGCTGACCATATACGTAGTGTTCGATCAGTAGAATTTATTTTTTCTAAGATAATTTTTGGTAATAACTGATCTGCAAAATATTCAAAAACAAATGAGTCTCGGAAAAATCTACTCACGTTTATTGTTAATACATCAATCAGGTTATCAAATTCGAAATTATTCTGCTGTAGATATTCTTTATACTCTTTCAGGTCAGTTGATTTTGTTGCAAAAATTCGTTTCTGAATACGCCTGTTTAACATTGACGAGCGATATCCTGAAAAGTCAAATCCACGAGTATCTTTCATTAAGCCTAAGATGTTTTTTAGATCACTCATTCAAGACAACATATCCTCCAAAAGTGTAACTACACACTAAATTTACATATTTTATCATATTTAATCACTTAGAAAGACGACAATATGGTCTAGATTCCTTCAATGAGCATATCTAATTACCAAAAATTATCTTGTTCGATCTGAATTTTGTGTTATTTAATAAACTCATTCATTACATCCCATAGCAATTCACGAGCATTATTCCCATTATCTGGATAGACCGAACAACTATAAGATAAATCAGCTGTTAAATCCTTATCAATTTTCAATACTGATTCAGCTAGCATATCCTCTAACTTTGAAGTTAAAACGTTAATATTTTGTTTTGTGATATCTGAGAATAGTACTACTTCATTTTTTTCTTTTTTGAATGAGAATTCTCCCGGAGCTAATTCATCTTGAATTATTTGGTGTATTAGCTCAGTAACGCTATCAGCTTGATCAACACCGAATTTCGTCTCTATATCAGAATAATTATCTAATTTTACCAATAATAAAGAACGCTTAATATGCTTGCCTGAGAATTTCTTAATTTCATTTTCTATATTCTCAGTTATGATCTCATCTGTACTATATTTCGGTAATCTGAAGCAGAATTTGGAACCTTTGTTTATTGTACTATTAACCCAAACCTTACCCTTATGCAAATTTACAATACCTTTACATATTGATAATCCAAGGCCCGACCCCTTTTCACCGGCTCTCATTATTTTTCCAACTTGATGTAATCTATCAAATAATGTTCCAAGATCTTTTTGTTCAATACCTCTGCCTGTATCTTTAATACAACACACAACAAAATCTTCCTTTTCAGTAAGGATAATCTCTATTTTACCTTCTTCGGTAAATTTTATGGCATTACCTATCAAGTTCATAAGTACTTGGATTATTCTGTCTCTATCTAAGTATAGTTCTATCGATTTCCAACTCGGTGTAAACACTAATTCAATATTTTTACTTGCCGCTTGATGTTTAAAAGATGATACCGTGTTTTGAGCAAGCTTTACAAAATCAAACATATTGCGTTCTAGTCTGAGCTTATGTCCTTCAATTTGAGAAATGCCAAGCAGATTATTTAGTATTCTAGCTAATCTATCTACATCCTCCATGCAAGGATTTACTATGCTTAACTGATCACTATTAAGTTTCCCAAATAAGCCGTCTGATAGCAAAGATAAAGATTCTCTTATTATTGTTAATGGTGTTCTGAGTTCATGGGAAACGGAAGCTACAAACTCGTTTTGCAAAAGTTTAGCTTGTTTCTGTTTGGAAATGTCTGTTACAATAATAGTCGCAGCAACAACTTTACCATTTTTACTTATTGCAGCTATATTATTTTGATACCATAATACCTTATCAGCACTACCAATACCAAGATTATCAAAGCTAAAACTCTTCCCAGTTTCAAATACTTTTTCAATAGTGCTTCGTGCTACTTCATGAAAATCGGTAGGCATAAGATCATAAATTGTTTGACCAAAATGATCTTCAGGTTTTTGATTAGAATACTCATAATTACTATAATTTATTACTCCCTCTGAATCTATCCTCATTATGATATCAGGACTATTATCAACTAAAGAACGGAATTTTTCTTCGCTTTCCCGGATTAACTCCTCTGCTTGCTTGCGTTCGGTGAGGTCGTAAATGACCGCTCTTGTTCCCGTTAAATTGCCGGAACTATCATAAATCGCAATCGCTTTCAATTCACCGGGGATTTCATTCCCGCTTTTTGTTCTAAAGGTAGTTTCAAGCTTGATTTTTCCGTCTTCGAGGAATTTTCCCCAATTCGGCTCGAAATCGTTTTTCAGAGCTTCTTCCGTTAAAAGCTGGGCAATATTCATCTTCGTCAGTTCTTCTCTTGAATAGTCTAACGTCTCGACCATTGATCTATTCACATCGGTTATTTGCCCGTCTTTATCTGTGATATTCATCAAGTCGGTTGCTGTATCAACAAATGTGCGGAATTTCTCCTCGCTATCTATTAAATTCTTTTCTGCTAGCCTCCGTTGAGAAATGTCACGTGCAATTCCAAGGACCACTTTTTTATTTTGAATTTTAACAGGATGCGTTAATATTTCCACCGTAACCTGACTGCCATCTTTGCGATTTAAGATAAATTCATCAGG
>DAOUVH010000129.1 GCA_030667725.1 Candidatus Cloacimonadota bacterium
GCATCATTCTTAACGATCATTTTTTCTTCTTCATAAGAAGGATAATCGATATTAAGATAGAACATAAATCTATCTAACTGTGCTTCAGGAAGAGGATATGTTCCTTCCTGCTCAATAGGATTTTGAGTTGCCAATACTAAAAATGGTTTATCAAGTTCAAAAGTTTTATTACCGGCAGTAACTTGATATTCCTGCATAGCCTGCAATAAAGCAGCTTGCGTTTTAGGAGGTGTTCTGTTTATCTCATCAGCCAGTATTATATTTGCGAAAATAGGTCCCTTAATGTATTCAAAATATCTCTTCCCATCTGCTTTATTCTCAGCCAGAATATCAGTTCCGGTAATATCGGAAGGCATTAGATCAGGTGTAAACTGGATCCTGCTGAATTTCATATTCAGAACCTTTGCCATTGTCGAGATCATCAACGTTTTTGCTAAACCCGGTACACCTTCCAGAAGGCAATGTCCATTTGAAATCAGTGCAATTAACATCTGCTCGATAATTTCATCCTGACCTACAATTACTTTCCCAATCTCTAGGGTTATTTTATTTTTGATTTCAGGAAGTTTTTCCAGTATTTCAATATTCTTTTTCATATTAATCCTTTTTATTATTATTCTGTAAAAGCTGATTTAAATTGATCTTAAGTGCGATCAAGGAAATTCCACCCGTAAGGAATATCCAGATAGAAGTTAGCAAATGAGAAAATGTAACTGCTGCACTTGTAAGGTTTTCATTCACACCCAATGCAAATGAAAATATTAACACCCACATAAATTGATTCGAACCGATCTGTGCCGGCGGAGTTGGAAGTATATATGTCAGATTCATCAGAGTATAACCAAATAATATTTTCATATATGATACATCAGAGCCAAAAGCTCTGAAAACTGCATAAATATATATAGCCTCAGATAAAACAGCAAATAGGGTGAGAAGATAAACAATACAATTCTCTGCAAATCTACCATGCATTATTGCCATTCCATCAACAAAATTAACAAAGAAATTTTCAAATTTTATTCTGTGTTTTTTGGGTATTAGCTTTAAGAAAAAATTCAAAATTTCTATAGCTTTATTTTTGTGACTTACAGCAAAAAAGAGAAAGCCAAGAAATAGAAGGAAAATGAAAAACAAAAGACTTATAATTATATAAAGGGCTGAATTTAATTTTACCGATACAAGCGGGATGAGTATCATGATGAATATTATAGGGAAAAGATCGGTAAGTTTATCTATTAAAATTGATGGGAGACTATCAGAAATCTTCACATTCTCTCTGGTTTTGAGGATTACAGATTTTGCTATCTCACCTGCTCTTATCGGGATAAGATAATTAATAAGCATTCCTGACATGAATATTGAAAAACTTTCCATAATTCCCATTTTATAGATAGGTTTTAGAATAATTCGCCAACGCAAACTCCGTAAGATATATGCTAAAAGATAAAAAAGTGAGAAAACCAAAACCATCTTAAGGTCAAATTCTCGAAAATAGCTAAGGAATTCCTGCCAGTCCACAATGCGTATCCAGGCAATAAGGAAGATTGCACCCAAAGCTATACCGACTATCCAATTAAGACCGTTCTTTTTCATTATTCTATAACCTGTTTTGTAGGAATGAAAAGAAAATAGCGATGATGAGCCCAAAAAGTTTTCAATAATTTTGGTGCTTTTTTTTCGAACCAGGAATGAGATATCATTTTCTCTGGGAAAGTAGAATCCTTCCCACTATAATGATCCATAATTGTCATTGGTACTTGTTCTTTCTTTTTTATCAGCCAGCTCAACCCAAATATCTTCAGGAATTTTTCTTTCGGCATACCAATATCCGGCCAGGGTGGACAATCAATATAATTGCTATCGATTAACATCCAGCCATTATTTTTCATTTCCCTTTTTATGTTCCCAGGTAATATATTCTCTTCTTTTAGATGTTTTTTCAATTCTTTATACCCAAGAATTTTCTGTGAAATATATCCCAAACCGCTTCTATTAGGGACACACAGTAATATTGCTTGTGACGTAACCCTAGTGAGTTCTTTAAGAAATTCAGCAAGATCATCAGTAAACCAGAGCGCAGAAAAATTCCAACTAAGATCAAACGAATCATCTGAAAAAGGCAATGAGTTGAATTCTTTTGAATATTCAATTGTGAGTGGAAGTTCCATTTCCTTCCAAATTTTTTCAATCAGCTTGATGCGGTCTTTATCATTGTCTACAAGGGTTATCTTCTTTTCACCTTTTGCTAAGCCCATACTATTAATACCGGATAATCCGGTAAATCCAAAACTTGGAGCTTCGAGAACTGATGAAATATTAAAATGTCTACAGATAGATTCCAATTTATTGTTCAACACAATTCTTTCATAAGATGAGCCAAGACCTTCATCTGTATTAGTAAAATATCTTTCCCAGTTCTTCAATATCGGAATTGCCATTATCTTTCCCGTATTATTTTAATCTCAAACTTTTGTACCAGTCGGTTACAAGCTTGAAATTTGGAATTGTATCAGTTTCATTCAAACTCAAATCAATATAACTATTTCCTACATCATAATACCAATGTCTTGAGATCAATTGGAAACGAGCTTTCCAGAGTTCACTTTTGAAGAAACTGGCGATCTTTTCTCCCTTTTGGAAATATTTAATATCGATATCCCTTTTTGAAGAGTAAGGTTTTCCCTTTAGTTCATTATTTATGAAATCGGAAAGTTCATGTAATTCTACCGGATGGCTGTCTGCAACGTTGTAACTGATTCCCGGTTGATAATCAATCTCAATCAATTTAATAAAAGATTGTGTGATCACATTAATATTTGCAAGATGAATTATCACATCCTGGTCAGGTAGGAAAAGAAGCTTTTTATCAATTAATTTTGTAAGTGTATGTGGGAAGCCGTAATCATCTGTTCCGTAAGTGATCGAAGGTCGGATTATTGCAGCTTTCAATCCGTAAAGAACGTATTTCTGGATTATTGCTTCTGCTCTGATCTTCGTAAAATGATAATAATTATCTTCTTGTCTTTTTGTAGATTTATTTGCGGGTAATTCAAGTGGAATTGCACCAAACACACCAACAGAAGAGCAGAAAATAAATTTTGAATCATTATCTCTGGCATTGATCACAAGCTGTTCAGTTGCATTTACATTTGCATCGAAATATTCAGAATTACTTAATTTACGCCCACCTCGAACAGCACCAATATGAATTATTATTTCAAATGAATTCTCATCAAGATATGTTTTTAATGTAGGAATGTCAGTAAGATCGATCTCAGCAAATTCAACTTTATCTACAAATTCTTTAATTCTCTCAGGTTTAGTTCCCGGACGAATTATCGCAGTAATACTTTCATAACTTTGCATTAATTGTCTAAGAACGTTTCGCCCAATAAAACCGCTAATTCCAGTTATTAGTATTTTGTTTGTCATAATTTTCTCAGGAACTTCTCGAAAAATCCTTTCTTCTCAACTTTCTGTTTTTCCAAATAAAAATATTTGATCTTTTCATTATTCAACATTCTCTGTGGATTGATCTTGGTCAAAAGATCAGCAGTATAACTATCAATGTTATCGTGAATTGCTTCTTTGGCTAAAGGAAGAAAATATTCATCAGTTTTGCAATGATTATCGGAAGCAACGAAATGAGCAAATCCATTATCAATAAGGTGCCATGCTGTCTTTGCTATTTTAGACCCGTATAATCCCAGTATACTTCCGGCGTTTATCTGAAGATAAACATTCCTATGTAGAAAATCTTCCGCCATGGCAGGATCATTAATTATATAATTATAACGTTCTGGATGCGCAAGAATAGGTTGGAGTCCTTTCTTTACTAAATTGAAAAGTGTCTCATAAATATCAGGCGTAAACTCACCCATATTTGTCTCAACCAAAATATAGGAAGTATCTCCAATACAAAGTTCTTTATTAATTATTTTATCATCAATACCCGGATTCAAAAAGATCTCTCCACCTTTATGAAGATTGACTTTCAAATCCGCAGTAGCTTTTATTAATTCTTTGAATTGAGTATCAATGATCTTTGCATCGGTTTGGACATAGCTATTCATATAATGTGGAGTAAGCACAATATCTGTTACGCCATTATCAATCATATTTGTTATCTGCTTGATGGAAAGTTCAAGACTATCTGATCCATCATCGCAGTTGTGAAGAATGTGAGTATGAATATCTATCATTATCTTTTTATACTATGAATGGCATCAGCAAATTCTCTGATCAGTTTTGGATCAGGATTATCTTCCAGTATATTACCAGTTACGATAAAATCTGCACCTGCTTTTGCTTTTTGTATTGCTACTTCAGGAGTTTTGATCCCGCCGCCAAGGATAATTGGAAGATCAACATTTTTTCTTACAGCAGCGACCATTTCATCGGTCGCAGCATATTTTGCTCCGCTTCCAGCATCCATATAAATTAGTTTCATTCCAAGATATTGCCCAGCCAGAGCATGTGCTACGGCGAGATCATTTTTTGTTCTTGGCAATGGCAGGCTACCACTCATGAATTGAACTGAAGTGCTATTCCCTGATTCGATTATCATATAAGCTGTACCAATGGCTTCCAAACCATAATGCTTTATTAATGGTGCTGCACGAACCTGCTCACCTATAAGCATTTGCGGATTACGACTTGTAACCACACTTAAAAGAAGCAAAGCATCCGCATGAGGAGATACAAAATCAAAAATCCCGGGAAATATTAAGACTGGAATATTCACACTTTCC
>DAOUVH010000244.1 GCA_030667725.1 Candidatus Cloacimonadota bacterium
ATCTGTTACGCCATTATCAATCATATTTGTTATCTGCTTGATGGAAAGTTCAAGACTATCTGATCCATCATCGCAGTTGTGAAGGATGTGAGTATGAATATCTATCATTATCTTTTTATGCTATGAATGGCATCAGCAAATTCTCTGATCAGTTTTGGATCAGGATTATCTTCCAGTATATTACCCGTTACGATAAAATCTGCACCTGCTTTTGCTTTTTGCAGTGCTACTTCCGGAGATTTGATCCCACCACCAAGAATAATGGGAAGATCAACATTCTTTCTTACAGCAGCAACCATTTCATCGGTCGCAGCATATTTTGCTCCACTTCCCGCATCCATATAAATTAGTTTCATTCCTAGATATTGCCCGGCCAGAGCATGTGCTACAGCGAGATCATTCTTTGTTCTTGGAAGTGGCAGACTACCACTCATAAACTGAACAGAAGTGCTATTCCCGGATTCGATTATCATATAAGCTGTACCAATGGCTTCCAAACCATAATGCTTTATTAACGGTGCTGCACGAACCTGCTCACCTATAAGCATTTGCGGATTACGACTTGTAACCACACTTAAAAGAAGCAAAGCGTCCGCATGAGGAGATACAAAATCAAAAACCCCGGGAAATATTAAGACTGGAATGTTCACACTTTCCTTTATGATTTTTAGATTCGACTGAAATTTATTGTTTACCATTATACTTCCGCCAACCAGTAATCCATCAGCTCCATTCTCTTCACATATTCTGGCAAAATCTTTTACTTTATCAGCTTGAAGTTCATCCGGATCTAACAGGCAGAAATAGTTTGCTTGTGTTTTTGCAAGTTCCAATATTTTATCATAAACTTTCATATTAACCAACCCATAAAATTATTAGTAATATTAACATATCAATCTTCATTAAAGATGAAGTGTTTGCAAATCTTTTTATTTTACTTTTTCTTAAAATATAAATAATTAAAATTATAAGTGGAAAAGAAACCCCCATTGTAAGAGCTAAAAAAACTTTTAGACCAATGATGTTTTTCATGAATAAAAATATTGTATAAAGGATAATCAATGAAGCGGGAAATAATGACGTAATAGCGATATTTTTTCTACCTATCATTACTGCAAGAGTTTTTGCACCAAGTTTTATATCTCCTTCAATATCTTCACCATCCTTTATAATTTCCCTTATAAAAGTATACAAGAAGGCAAAAATAACAATGATCATAGAATTATTAACATTCTTATTACATAGTCCGCCAAATAGGAAAGTACTTGCAGTAATATAAGCAACAAGTATATTCCCAGTTAGGAAACTCATTTTAAATGTCTTTGCGTAACTAAATAATAAAATGCTATTAACAATAGCAATTATCACACAATAGAAATTCTGTGTAAAGTAGCTTGCAGTTATACCAGATATAAAAAGCACAACAGAAAAGATGTAAGCTGCTTTTGGGGTTATTTTACCAGAAGGTAAGATTCGATCTGGTCGATTAATAATATCTATTGGAATATCAAAAAAATCATTAATAACATAACCGGCAGCCGCAACGAGGAATGCAGAAAGTGCAGCAAATATTATCGGATAGATATTGTTGCTTGATGATTGGTAGTACGCCCCGAAGAAAACAGAGAGAATCACGAACAAGCAATTGAAAGGGCGAATGATCTTAATAAAAGACATCTTAAATTCTAAGGTAAACGATCTTTAACAATATTTACAAATTCCAATAAAATTTCATTTGCTTTCATATTTTTTATAAGATTGTAGCAATCTCTAAGGAGTTTTTCGGCTTTCATTTTAGATTTCTCAAGCCCTAGAAGAGATGGATAAGTTGCTTTGTGACTTTTAGAATCTCCACCTGGATTTTTCCCAAGAACTTCGAAACTTCCAACCTCATCCAGAATATCATCAACTATCTGATAAGCAAGACCAAGATTCAGAGCGAAATTACTAAGAGTTATTGTAAGGTTTTCTTCAGCCCCTTCGATCACACAAGCGAGTTCCATAGCAGCCTGAAGTAAGGCTCCTGTCTTTTTTAGATGTACATAACGAAGTGTATTGATATTCACTTTCTTCTTAGCAGATAAAATATCAACAGCCTGACCTCCAATCATACCTCTAGTGGAAACAGCTTTTGTAAGTACATGGATACAATCAAGTGCAACTTTATTATTACTAAGTTCTGTAAGAAGTTCAACAGCTTTTGTAATCAAAGCATCTCCAGTAAGAATTGCAGTTGCTTCATCAAATTTTACATGACAACTTGGAATGCCACGACGCTCTGATGAATTATCCACGCTTGGTAGATCATCATGAATAAGTGATGCTGTATGAACTAATTCCAAAGCACAGGCAACAGGCATTAATCTTTCCAACCGATTGATATTTTTTCTTCCTATAAGCATCTCATATGTTGCAAAGAATAGAATTGGCCGCATTCGTTTCCCACCGCTGAACACACTATAACGCATTGCTTCATGAAGTTGTTCTGGATATTTATTTGATGGAGCTAAATATTGATCCAGGGCTTTCTCTATAAGTCTTGAACGTGTTTTAAAGTATTCCTGTACTAACAAATTATTCCTCTTTTATTATCTTAGTGGAAGAGCTATTTTCTTCCCATTTTTTGACGATTGATACATAGCCAAAATTAATTCTAGTGATTTTCTACCACTTCTTCCATCAGTATTTGGACTATCTTCACCTCGGAGAGCATCAACAACATTCTGCAAGTAACCAAGATGTCCAAAACCATAGACACTCTTAGGGTCGGTTTTTGCGGATTGAATCAATTTATCATCATCGTCATAATCTTTGAATTCCCAATAATCTATTTGATTAACAGCAATCCCGCCTATTTTCACAGTTCCATTCTCACCCATTATCGTTATAGAACCTTCAAGATTTTTTGGGAATGTGTTCATTGTGACTTCCACGGTACCTAAAGCGCCATTTCTAAAACGAATGATCCCTGTTCCCATATCTTCAGTTTCTATGTTATGGTTAAGAGTAGAAGTAAACGACATAACGGATTCTACTGGTCCCA
>DAOUVH010000122.1 GCA_030667725.1 Candidatus Cloacimonadota bacterium
ACGAGAAGAAAAAGGAAGAGAAGAAAGAAGAAAAATAGTTAGAAAAACAAAAAGGAGTTGAAAAATGAATCTATTGAAAACAAGATCTCAATTATTCACAGCAACAGTTATTATTTTATTCCTAACCACTTTGCTTTGGGCTGAAAATGATGACAATAAGATCATCATTGGTGAAACCATAACTATCAAATCAGAAGTTCTGGATCAAGAAAGGCAGATGCTGGTTTATTTGCCTGACGGATATGAAGATTCAGCTATAGAATATCCTGTGCTATATCTTTTGGATGGTGGATATCATTTTCATCATGTTTCAGGTATTGTTCAATTTCTATCATCGCGAGGATTAATGCCGCAGACAATTGTAGTTGCTATTAAGAATATTGATAGAAACAAGGACTTTCTGCCTACTTATGTCGAGCGGCAACCAACTTCTGGTGGTGCCAAAGAATTTCTAACTTTCATCTCTGATGAATTGATCCCTTACATTGAAGAAAATTTCAGGACAACACCATATCGAATCTTGGTGGGACATTCATACGGCGGAACATTTACAACCTATACTTTCCTGGAAAAACCAGACACATTCAATTCCTATATTGCAATTAGTCCGTATTTACATTGGGATAATGAGTTACTTGTGACTCAAGCTGAAACTGCTCTGAAATCTAGTTATGACAAGTATAAATATTTGTATATGACACTTGGCGATGAACAGGCATACGTTCCTGCTATTGATAAATTTGTTTCTATTGTCGAAACCAAATCCCCTGAGAATTTAGAATTCACTTATACACAAATGATAAAAGAAACACATGGTTCTATCCCTCATTTAACCGTTTATAATGGATTGGAAAAGTTATATTCAGGTTGGAATTTGCCACAAGAAAAATATGAAGAAGGACTGGCAGCTATTGATGATCATTACAAAAATATTTCTGAAAAATTTAACTATGAGATAAAAACACCGGAATATGCTATCAACATGCTAGGATATAATTACTTATTAAAAGAGGAATTTGAAAAGGCGATAGAAGTTTTCCAGGAAAATATAAAAAGATTTCCAGCATCCGCAAATGTTTATGACAGTCTGGGTGAGGCTTATGAGAATAATGAACAATATGAACTGGCAAAACAGAACTATGAAAAAGCCTGCGAATTAGCAAAAGAAGATGACCCTAATTTGAATGTATTTAAAGAGAACATGGAGAGAATGCAAAAGATCTTTGCAGATTGATCCCGCCATAACAGATACAATAAAAAACGGGCGAAAGCCCGTTTTTTATTTCCTTAACTCATCCTGACTCCTCTTAAGAAGGAAGCATCATTGAATCACAGATTAAGCATTAATATATTTTATCAAATTGATATATTTCATATTTCATTTTTATCAAAAATACAATTTTCATATCACGCATTAACAAATCAGAAATTTGTATCGATTCTGCATTAATTAAAGGTTAGATTCTCCAAAAGACCGTTCAATATTGGATATAGAGTGATCGTGTTCGGACACAATATTATATTAAAAATATGTAACTTATGCTGTATTTGTGCGTTTTAACCACTGGCACAGGAATTGCTTATTTAAGCACTGAGACATTGAATCAAGGAGGTTCAAAAAAATGTTAAAACAAATTACAGTGATTATTTTGCTTGTACTTATTAGTCCCTTATTAAGTAATACTTATGAATTGGATCAACAGGAAGGCACATGTAAACCGGTTATTGATTTTTATGCTGATAATCTAGTTTCAGCAGAAATTGCAGGACAAGGCTATGCAGGTGTTGCCGATGTTGGAGGTATTTCATTTTCTAATATTAATCCTGCCTCATTTGATATCAAGAATGATGCCCAGATCTATTATGAATACGGTTTAAAAAACAACACTACTTTATACGCTGATATCAATAGCGAAGGCAATGATGTTACAAGTTATCGTTCAGGCGTGGCAGTAGCTTTCGCCTACAAATTTTCCGAATATGTACGAGCTGGGATAATATACACAGCAAAGAGCAGCTACAATATTGATTTAGGAGAAGTGTATAATACTAACAACGGTGATATACTTAATATCTTCTCAATATCCGAGAAGCGTTACATTAATTCTGTAAATGTTCCTATCTCCTATGTTCTTGAGAAGTTCAGGTTTGGAGTAGGTTTGAATTTAGATATCTATCATTCTGAAGTCAATAACGTTTATCCATTGGATAATGGAAGCTGGGGCAGCTATTGCGGAGAATTAGATTTTATCTTGTTCAGACCGAAATTGGGAGCAATTTATTCTCCATTACAAAACCTCTCCTTTGGCTTGTCATTTCTCATCCCCACAGAAAAAAAACTGACCACGGACTGTAGTTTTGTATTATTGGAATATGATAAAAACATCTTTCCTATGGAAGTACTGGTTGGAACAAAATACTCAAGCTCTATTATTCCATTATCGGTGCTATTTGATTTCAGCTATAAGCAATACTCAGAAATGCCCGAGTTTGTAGATAGTAATAATTTCCATTTGGGATTGGAATATGCCCCATTTGAAAAACTGCACATTAGAACAGGTATGTTTACCAATTTTGACATCAGAAATACAGACTACACAGTTACAGATATGTATGGTAATGAATTTGATTATTGGCAGGAATCTGACACTTTTGAAGATAGAAAGTTTCTTACTTTAGGGCTCTCTTATTTCTGGAGAAGAACTGAAATTAATCTTGCAGTAATAGATAATAGTCTTCTAACCGACGGTGATATTAAGCAAACATACGCTAAGCTTGGTTTCACTGTCCAGCTGGCACATCCGTAATAATTATTCATAAACTCCTAAATAAAGAAAAGACGCATCCTCCCTAACGGGCGAAAGCCCGTTTTTTTTATTCCAGATAATTATACCATTGAGAAAAGTGATTTATGATTTTACACTATTTCTATTTTTATCCGTTTATTTATACGACCTTTGCTTTTGTAACCTACAATTTTAATCGTACCGATCTCTGAAGTATTTTTTACATGAGTCCCACCATCTGCCTGTAGATCCAGATCTTGAATTTTAACCACTCTGATCTCTGTTAAGCCGGGTGGCAGCAGGTTGATCTTGGTTCGTATCAAATCAGGGATTTTCTCCGCTTCTGCCCGTGGTAAAGTTTCGGAAGTTACATCCAAACCTTTCTGGATCTCAGCATTAACTTTCTCTTCAATTTCAGAGGTCATTTCAGCATTCAGTTTCTCAAATTCAAAATCCAGCCTACCTCCCAGCGGTTCAATGTTACCACCCGTAACCTGAGCATGATAATCTCGCCACACAACGGCACTGAGTGCATGCATAGAGGTGTGTGCCCGCATTATCTTGTAACGTCTTTCCCAATCGATTTTACCTAAAATCTCAGAGTTGATGTCAGGAAGATCACCTTCCAGAAAATGCAATATCCTGCCATCGATCTTTTTAACTTTGATCACCTTTGATTTCTTTTCATCAAACTCGATCTCACCAAAATCACAGGGTTGACCACCACCGGTGGGATAGAAGGCTGTTTGATCCAGCACAACTGCATTTTCTTCAACTGCAACTTCGATCACATTTGCCGTAAATTCTTTAAGATAACTATCTTTTAAATAAAGTAATTCAACCATTATCACTCCCATCAATTCCAATCTCCCGATCAAGTGAATATATGCAACTTGAATTGTCAACTGAGAATCAACTACTAGCTTTCTTAAAATAATTTTCATAAACTCCAAAATGAAAATGCAGCAAAATTAATGGATACAAGCCAGTATTTTTATTTAACTCATCCTGCTGCTTGCACCGCCATAGTTTTTTTACGAAGGCGTGTCCTTCTCTTAAAAAAAGAAGGATCCAGCCAAAGGCTGACAAGCATAAGATGCCGTTGTAAGTGATCCCCATCCCTACCCTTCCCCTTTGCCAAAGGGGAAGGAATTAAAAGAAATTGAAAACAATCTGTCTTTCTGAGAAATTCTTCTCAATGATCTCATGAAGAATCTCAGATTTTTTATTGAAATTATCCGCAAGCAAACACATGTAAACACAAATTTATTTGATAGTGTTAAGTAATTATTTGTTTGACAGATAATTAATTAACTCCAAATTTATACAGGGTAAACTTTAATTTTATTTATTTATAATTCTTTGTATTATGATGGAGGAAAAAATGAAAAAGACTCTAACCGCTATATTGATAATATTGTTTATTACCTGCTCATTATTACTGGGACAAACCAAAGGGAAAACAGAAAAAAAAGTAATCGATGTTAAAGGGAAACTAGCCGGTGAAGTAACTGATGATAACGGTAATCCAATCCCCTCTGCAAATATAACGGTGATGGATGGTAAAACTCTTATTGCCAGTATGATGACTAAGAAAAATGGTTCATATTTCATTATTAAGATTACGCCAGGAGTATATGATGTGTTTTGCATGCGTGATGGATTTAAAACCCAAAAAATTACCGGAGTAGAAATCCAACCTAATCTTACAACAATCCTCACTATTACGATGACGCAACAAGCAATTGAGATAGAAGGAAAGGATGTAATTGAAAGCAAAGGTGAAATAAAAAATCCTACTAAAACACAGTCAGGAAAAACTATCTCTGCAACAGATGTAGAAGATATTTCTGTTATCAATATTGATGATGTGAAAGCAATGCAATCAGGTGTTAGTCTCAATAAAGAAGAAGTCCTTGTTCGTGGTGGTAGGACAAATGAAACGGAATATACCGTTGATGGAATGTCAGTTTCTGATCCGGTAGAAGAAGATGAATCAAAAGAAGTTATTGAAACTATTGGTGCAACTTCATTAGATCCATACGAAGAAATGTCTTCTCCCACCGAGATGAAAGAAGTAAAGAAAACACGCCCATCTGAAAAGCCCCGTTCTAATGTTACAGCCTC
>DAOUVH010000028.1 GCA_030667725.1 Candidatus Cloacimonadota bacterium
TAATCGAATATAAATATGGTTCAGATAAACTCAAAGAATTCTGGGGAACTCACTCTTCTCTAAATCTAAGTGCAATGCTTAGATCAATCTCGCATTTTGAATCATGTATATCAAATATGTACAGAGCATCCAACTGTTTCCGACGTTTACGGAGAGATAAAAATCAAGATCCATTGGCTATTACAATAAACAAAAACAAGGCCAAGTTCGCATCAGACACTATAACTAACAGATTTCGAAAAATCCGTAATGAAATACATCATCTAGAAGAAATGGTGATGGAAGGTCGTATATCAGATGGGCAGTCATTCGCTTTAAAAGCTGATGGACCAGAAATCCCACATCCTACAGAGCCAAAGCAAACCATAAAGACAATTGACAGGTTGGTTATTGGGGAGAATGAAGTGAAATTTAGTGAACTTGTTATATGGCTTAATGAAATGACAGAATTTGTGGCGATAATAAGTGATTATTTGCCAAACAGCTCATCAAATAAGAATGAGCACACCACCGCCTAACAAGGCGCTCGTTCGGACACAAACTACACTGCACTTCGTTTGCGCCGCACAGCTTAATCGTTAAAAATATATTAAATTGATTAATTTTAAAATGTGTTTCCGAACCTGTTTATGAATCCTTCAGCAATAGGACAAATTACTAACTGTTTGGTAGTAAATACTGCCAGATGATTACAAACTATAATATAGATTAATCGAGAAACCTTATTCT
Organism: Candidatus Cloacimonadota bacterium; assembly: GCA_030667725.1. The sequence continues at coordinate 730 of DAOUVH010000028.1, forward strand.
TGCTTACTTCTTTTTCGCTCTCACCCAAAGATACCCGGGCTCATCTGGAAGAAGGTCAAGAATCGAGTCATCAAAGAAATAACTGTAATAATCTCCTTTTGGACATTGTGGTCTTATCCGATAGTTAATAATATCGAAATATTGAAGTAATTCTTCTTTTATTATTTCTTCAGTTAAGGTTTGAGGTTCACTTGCAGATTTTGGTTCATTCAAATTAAACGATCCTATTAATTCCCCTCCAGGCTTAATTATCCTGACAATTTCTCTGCAGGTGATATCAAAATTTGAAACATGGTCTATCGCATTTAAAGTGAAAAGTGTATCTACATAATCGGATTGTAATGGAATTGATTTTTCTGTATTTTTGATATATTCGATATTGTGCTTGGAAATTCCAAACTTTTCATATTTATCCACAAGGACATCTATCCCAATTCTCTTTGAAGCTGATTTTGCCCAACATAAACTTCCCCGAGGACCGCACCCAAAATCAGCAACTATTTTTCCATCCAAAAAAGATGTGTCTTTTTCTCCTGCCATAGCCAGGAATATCTTTTCATAATTAGTATTTGAAAGTTTATGTTTTTCCTGTTCCCATTTTTCCTTCCAGAAATTTAGTTCCGCATAGTTCTTCAGATGTGTCTTCGCAAATATTTGAATAACTGGCAATAGAAAAGATTTTACCGGTCTTGGTAATTTCTTTAGATTCATATTTTTCAAGTTCGTTATTTCTAATACTACAAACTATAATACAAATTCATTTCATAAGGATGCGGTCTGTTTCGCACAGCAACCACTTCCTTCATTTTCTCTACTATCCAGGTATCAATAAGTTCCTTGTTAAACACATCTCCCGCCAGAAGATAATTATGATCTTTTTTTAACGCTTGTAGTGCTTCTTCCAAGTTTGTAGGAATAGAGTGCAGTTTGGCCTGTTGTTCTTCTGACCATTCAAATACATTATCATCAAATGGCCCATATCCGTTTTCAGGTGTTGGCATTATTTTATTTTTTATCCCGTCCAGACCTGCCATAAGCAGAGCACTCATCGCCAGGTAGTAGTTACAGGTTCCGTCACCGGTACGGAACTCGATACGTTTCATTTCTTTGCTGGTGGCATATTTAGGAATACGGATAGCTGCACTGCGGTTGGCTAAGCCAAAGAATAATTTAACCGGAGCTTCAAAACCAGGAAGCAGTCGCTTAAACGAATTCGTGCTGGGATTTGTGAATGCTGTAAGAGAACGTCCGTGCTTTAATATTCCGCCAATAAAATAGAGAGCTTCATTACTTAAATCCGCATAATTTCCTTTTTTATAAAATAGATTATCTCCATTTTTTCTTAATTGAATATGGAAGTGCATACCGTTTCCAGTTTCATCATAAATGGGTTTCGGCATAAAGGTGGCAGTAAGTTCATTTTCCAGGGCGCAATTATGAATGATATCTTTAATATACATTATCTTGTCTGTGATCAGGCTGAATTCCAGCAATTCGGTTTCAATCTCCTGCTGTCCGGAAAGTCCTACTTCATGGTGGTGATAACGGATAGGACAGTCGATATCTTCGATCATCTGAACCATCTCTTCGCGAATATCAGCGTACTTATCGAAGGGAACATCGATATGATATCCCTTGCGGTTGGCTACGGCAGTTCCATCTATATCTTCATAACTACCCGGCAGGTCGTCTTTATTTTCTGCAGAAGTAAATTTATATCCGGCACTGAATTTCCCATTGTGGATCTCAGCTTCATTGAACAGGTAAAATTCAAATTCGGGGAGCCAGTAGGATTCATCCGCAATACCAGATTTAAGCATAAATGCATTAGCCCTTTTTGCCAAACTGCGAGGATCTTTTTTCACACCGATCCGCGAATCGGCATCACAAATATAAGAAAGCATTCGCAAGGTTGGGTGATATGTGAATGGATCAACAATAGCGGTGGATATATCCGGTATAAGTACCATATCACCGGCTTCCACAGATTTCATGCCGGGAATGCTGGAACCATCAAAGGGAACACCGTTTTTAATTACATATTCCAATTTCCTTACCGGAAAAGAGATGTGATACCAGTTTCCTATCAGATCAGAATATTTCAGATCGACTGTTTTGATCTGGTTTTCTTCAATGATCTTTTTTACATCATTCAAGTTCATAATTATCTCCAATTATTGCTTTCTAAATCACTCGTTCCAAAAGCCCTCTTTGGGAACGATCCTTCATTACCAATCGGGGATTGGTAACGAGAGAGCAATTTGTTTTTTTATAATGTTATCCCTGTCAGCAAATTCAGAAAGAAATTCAGTGGCGGCATGATGATAGCGCCGATTATATTCAATCTGAAAACAAACGAAACAGCTAGGATTATCATCAGGATCTGTGCTCCCTGGCGTTCTCGTGCAGTGAATTTGAAATATGCTTCATCACTAAGAAATCCACCCAGAATTTTTGACCCGTCCATTGGAGGGATAGGAATCAGGTTAAAAAGCCCCAGAGCCAGATTTATCAAAATGGCATAAAGCAGCATTCCCAGCCAAAATTGTGTGAAGTCACTGGCATAATACATAATCTCCGGATCAAACTTTTTGATAAGATTAAAAACCACCGACAGTAATATGGCAAGTGTGAAATTCGCAGCCGGACCTGCTGCTGCTGTAAAAGCAGTATCACGCTTGTAATTTTGAAAATTATGGGGATTAATGGGAACGGGTTTTGCCCAGCCAATGCGAGCGATGAAAAGCATCAGTAAGCCAATAGGATCTATATGTGAAATGGGGTTAAGAGTCAATCTGCCTGCTCGTTTTGCAGTATCGTCTCCCAGCATATATGCTACATACCCATGACTGAACTCGTGTACTGTGAGTGCAATTAAAAGAATTGGTAATTGAATTAATATTTGAACTATAGTATTCATTTTCCCTCTATTTCAAAACTTTCAGAAAGCGTCTTTTTCCTACTTTTATCACAGATTCTTTATCCACTTCAAAGAAGATATCATCTATCTTTTTTCCATCAATACTTATTGCATTTTGTTTTATCAATCGTTTTACTTCGCCATTCGACGCACAAATACCGGCTTTTACCAGCAAGTCCGTAATGCATATTTTTTCAGTTTTCAGTTTGAATTCAGGCATTTCATCGGGTATTTCTTTTTTAGCAAATATCTTATTGAATTCCTGTTCCGCTTCCTGGGCAGCTTTTTCACCGTGATAAAGTGAGACTATATCTCGCGCCAGTTGTTGTTTAATTACTTTAGGATTTACTCCGTTGTTCTTTAGCTGCTCTGCAATTTTCTCAATTTCCTGCGTTGTTGCCTTTGTGGCATAATTGAAATAGTTGATGATCAGTTCATCTGGAATGGACATGGTTTTTCCGTATTTATCTTTAGGTGTATCGAACACAGCTATGTAATTATTTAAAGACTTGCTCATTTTTTCTTTGCCATCCGTTCCCATTAAAATGGGTGAGAGGACTGCAACCTGTTCGGGCTGGTCAAAAAACCTTTGCATATCCCTTCCTGCTAGGATATTAAATTTCTGCTCGGTGGCACCCAGCTCTACATCTGCTTCTATTGCTACGGAATCGTAACTCTGCAGGATGGGATACATGAGCTCATGCATTCCCAGTGAAAGACCATTCTCATATCTTTTGCGGAATGTATCGTGTGCCATGAATTGCGCTAATGTGAATTTTCCCATGAGTTTCAATACATCTGCCATGGTCATGTTGCCAAACCATTCGGTCTGCCAGCGCACTTCGGTTTTATCTTTATCCAGCACGGTATAGAGCTGATCCATATATTTTTCAGCATTATTCTTCACCTGCTCCGCAGTAAGATGAGGGCGGGTTTCATCTTTTCCTGATGGGTCACCAATCCGGGCTGTGAAATCCCCGATAATGATGACACCGATATGTCCCATATCCTGGAAATCACGCATTTTACGAATGGGAACCAGGTGCCCGATATGAACATCATAACCGGTGGGATCGATGCCGTATTTTATCCTGAGAGGTTTTCCTGTTTTGGCTGTTTTTTCAAACTTTTTAATTAATTCTTCTTCGGTGATTATTTCCTCAGTTCCTTTCCAAATTAATTTCATTTCTTTTTCAAATTTCATATTTTCCTCATACACTTCTCAAATCAAGTATTACAATAGCTTTGGTAGCTCTTTTCATGTCAACCAAAAACAGAAAACGGTAGTGTGATAAACCTTCTTTCACTCTGTAAAGATGTTTTTTAGCAAACTGAAAAGACTGGCTAATTGATACAGAAATGTTTGTTGGCTGAATTATTTTTGGAGAGTATGGGGATTTGATTATCTGTTTTGCATGTATTGTAATTTTTTTTGCTGTACTTCTTGCTTATTGTGGAGCTGCCTGCGATGCGATTAAAATTGAAACTGAATGTTGATGAGGTTCAGGATTTCCGGGCTCAGTATGAATTGGCGTTACTCTTTGAGCAAATTGAAGAATTTTCCAATTTAAATAATAATTCAAAAGCTCGTTCTTTTTCATTAAATAGCATTGACCTTTCATAGGTATTTCATCAGTAAAAGTCGCAATGAAATTAATACCGTTATCTTTGGTTGCATTTTTAATTTTCTTAATAAGTTCAATTTGTTCTTCTTTGGGAAAATAATGAATAACTGTTTTTGCTATTATTAGTTCATATTGCTGTTCAAATTTGAAATTACGGATATCTTGAGAAATCCAATTTACACTACTATTTCGTTCTTTATTTTGTCCTATCTTTTCAGTATTCCAATCTATTCCCATACATTCAAATCCTTTTTCTTGTAAAAATTCTATTTCGCGTCCATCACCACACCCTAAATCCAAAACTTTACCAATATTTATATTTTCGTAAATTGTTGCTAAACCTCTTGGTAATTTTCTGTCGCGAATCTCTCGTATTATATTCAATTTATTAACTCCTTTTATTTCTTAAGAACATTCGAGAGAAATTAATAAAACTAATTTCTTTCACTGTATTTATTCTCCAAATTTGATCTTTATTTCGTCTAATGTTTCGCTTGTGCTACGTTCTTCTTGCTTATTGTGGAGTTGCCTGTTATGCACAATTAATTTATTCATTCTTTATAATCATTAAAACTTTTTGAAAAAACGGGTCATGCTTATATAAAAAATCTTCAATTTTAATATTGTCTTCATAGTTGTGGTAATTTACTAAATCATCAAGAGATGGGTTAATCTGAGATTCAACATTAATATGATGCATTTCTCCAGCATTTTTTACATTTGTAAAATCAGCGATTGGTTCAATTGTAAAAATAGCTTTTGAAAATGGTAAAGAAAAACAATAAGGGTCAATCCCGATTCCGAGAATGTTGGTGTTTTGTCTTCCGACTGAAATTAAGTTATCAAACTGTTTGCAAATATTCATAAAACTTCCGGCAGAAGAATAAATTTTATCTGACAAAACATAAATGTTACCTTCAAATTTCAAAGAGCTTTTATTTACGGAAATTGTGTCAACTGAGCTAAACATCAGAAATTTCTTATGGTTGAGAAAATCAACTTCTTCAATATCAGCTTCAGATAATTCTTCACCTAATTCGTGATGTTTTATGTAAGATTTATTTGTCTCAGAATCTATTAAGCCAACTTTATTTGTCATTTTCATTGGTTTCTCAATTATCATTGAAAGAAGCTCTCTCCACACAGAATCACTACCTCCTTTATTGTTTCGAATATCAACAACTACTGCAGAAATGGGGTTATCTCTATAAAGGAGTAAATCCTTCTGAAATTTTTCAATTAAATCTATATCCATTTCTGGTAATTTGATATACAGAATTTTGTCTTTTTCTAAATAGAGTGTTTTGTATGATTCATCTCTTTGACTGTAAGTAATTGAAAAAGACTCATTTTTGTTCATTGAAAATGATATGTTCTCACCTTTTGGATTTTCAATCTCAAGAGAAATTACCTCAACTGAATCAGGATTTAAAAAATATGGAAAATTTACAGAAATATTTTTTTTTAGTGTATAATCCCAAGAAAAATGTCGTTCAAAATCAGTAGCACTTTCAAGTAATTCATCGGGAGCTTTATTACACAATTTTGATAATTTCGAACCTTTTGAGATTTCGATATCTCTTAAACTAACATCAGATTTAAAATAATAATCCCCCTCAAAATAAAAAAGAGGAATATATAATATCAGATATTTGGAATTTAATTGAAAATACTTTTGATAATGATTGCTTATTATATATGAATCATCTTCAACAAAACCGTCATAATATTCCCGCTTTCCAGAGCAATCGAGCCAAAAATGACTTCCCCTGCAGGATGTTATTGTTTTTTTTAAAAGATCTACAAATTCGATTGTAGTATTAAATTTTTCTATTTTTTTTCGATTTTCATTTAATAACTGAGGAAGATTAATTCCATAAATTTCTTTGTTTACTTCAGTCATTGGGAAGATATCGGTAAAAATTTTCACAAAAGAATCGTAATCTTTATACATCTCTTTTTTTGATATTTCCGGAAAATTAAAATCCGGCATATCTGAAAATTCCCAAACTCCGTTTTGGTTTGTATAATATGATGCTTTTAAAACTTTTTTCCCTGAAGCGATTAAATATTGAGAATAACCGTGAAGGACAGAATTAATTCCAGAAATATCTTTATCTTGTTGTGCAGTGTAAATACATAAACTCTTATCTGAATTAAATGGGTTCATCCAAACTGTTATTAATCGTAACTCATTGCCCTGATATTCTTTATCAGCAATTATTTTATCTGGTTTAACCTCAATTGGTAATTCCTTAAAATATTTACTTAACCAAAGATTACCTGTATGTGTTCCATACACAATAATATTTTTGGAAGATAAATCTTGTTTTATAGCATTTGTATCAGTGATAATTTCATAATGATTAAATATTCTCTTTGCTGATTCTAATATTTTATTTTCAGATTCTTCATTTTTTTCATTTGTTGGGACAATTACAACATATGTACTATCATCATTTCCCCATGTTGAATTCATATCAATTGGTAAATAGAATTCTGCTAGATTATTTTCATTACAGTATATTACATTAATGCTAACAAACAATATGATTATTGTTAAATAAATTTTCACATTCTTCATTTGAAGAAACCCGCAGACGCTTGTTATGTGAAATCTCATCGTGTTCACTTTCATTAATATTAAAAAAAACTATTTGTCTTTAATCGCTTTCGTTGCAAAATAAGTTGGAGTAAATTTTGCCAATTCATCATGTTGATCGTAGTCTTCAATTAGATCGAGTAATCGAAAACCAGCTCTCATCTGACCTCCCAACAAAGTTTCGAGCGAATGACTGAAAAATAACGCATGATTGTTATCAATCAAGTCTTTTAGCTCTTCCTCTGATAGATCAGCAACTGGATCAAAAGGGAGTTTAGATTTTACTATTAGATCTCTTTGATTAGCTGAATTTGCAAATATGAATGACATTGGGTTGTTTAAACCTGTTAAAAAAATACCTCCTTTTTTCAATACTCGAAATACTTCTTTCCAAACAGGAATTACATCTCTGATATATGGAGTCGATACAGGATTAAAAACCAAGTCATAAGTTTCGTCATCAAAACAAGATAAATCGGACATATCTCCTTTGATTAAACTTATTTTGTAATTCTCACGATCTGCTACATTTTGTTCTAACAGCAGCTGTTTTTCAGAATTATCTAGTACAGTAACATTGGCTCCGAGAGCTGCAAAGATAGGGCATTGTTGACCACCACCACAAGCAAGCCCTAAAACGTTTGCATCTTTCATTTCCGGGAACCAATCTTTTGGAATTGGTCGAACTGTAGTTAAAGTTACATTCCAATCACCTTGTTGAGCTTTTAGAAATATTTTGTGACTGATTTCTGATGACCAATCACCTTTATCATCAGCCCATCTATCCCAGGTTTTCGAATTAACTTCATTTATTTTTTTATTATTCATACCTATTCCAATTGTTTCTACACGATTTCACATAATGTTTGGCGTGTGCCACGATCCTTCTTGCTTTTCTCTCAATCTGAATGTGGAGGCTTTTGTTATGCCTTTATTCATCAAAAATAATTACAAAGTTAGCATTACTTTATTAAAAGAACTGAATATGAATAAGAAAAATTTGGTAATATTATTGTTATTATTTATTATGTATTTTGCAATTAAATTTTATTCCTAATTCAGCGATCATATCAAAATCATTAATCCAGCGAATATTCATGTTTTCACATACATTTGGAATTTTAATTCTATTTGTATTAAGTGCTGTAACTTTCTCTTCTTTTGTAACAACAGTCGCATTTTCATTTATTGCGTGTGCTATTACCCAAGGATCTGCTAATGA
>DAOUVH010000264.1 GCA_030667725.1 Candidatus Cloacimonadota bacterium
GAGATAATGATATGTTTAATGAGATCAGGATCATTTGATACTGCCCAACCTATTCGCCAACCACTCATGCAATGAGATTTAGAAAGACCTGAGATAACGATTATTTTTCCATTTTTTTTCAAGAAAGTTATTGGCTTTTTATCAATATAAAGATCGCGATAAATCTCATCAACTATAATAAGTATATTTTTCTCATTACATTTTGAAACCATGAAATCTATTTCATCTTCTGAGAAACACCTTCCTGTAGGATTTGATGGATTATTTAAAAGCAGAATCTTTGTTCTGGATGTGATTTTATTTTGGAAGTCTTCACGATTCAATTCAAAATTTGATAAAGGGTCAAGATCGAATTCGACAGCTATACCACCCATCATCCCGATAACTGTTTTGTAAGCAATATATGTTGGATTTGCGATCAGCACTTCATCACCTGGATTTATAAAACTGAAAAGCGAAGCAAAAATGGCTTCTTCAGCACCAGTTGTTACACATATATTTTCATTTAATTTTATTTTGTAGTAGCCAGCTATAGTATTTTGTAACTCTGGTAATCCTGCATTTGGTGTATATCTGATGTTCCCTTGCTTGATAATATCGATTGCTGTGTCTGTTATAATTTTAGGAGTTGGGAATTGAATCTCTCCCAAACCTAAGTTTATTGAATCAAGTGGAGAGTTATCAAATAGTTGACGCAAAGCAGATTTTTCTAATCCGTTTATCCGATTTGCGTACTTTATTGGTTTCATCTTAGAGCATCTTCCAAAGTTACAGCAATATCACTCTTTTCATCTCTATATTTAATAATAATGGGACAATAGATTGAAAAATCATTATTGCTTTTCATCTTGCGTGTACCGGGAACCACAACAGCTCCTTGTGGAATATGTAATGAACCATTCTCATCTTTATTAAGAAAGTGGTTATTTACAGAATCAAAAACCGGTGTACTACCTGTTATAATAACTCCAGCAGCAATAATTGCATTCTGCTCGATTATCACACCATCATAGATCCCGCAATTTCCACCAATAAATACATTATCTTCTATGATTACTGGATTAGCACCAATTGGCTCCAACACACCGCCAAGTTGTGATGCTGCACTTAGATGTACATTTTTCCCGACTTGAGCACATGTGCCGACAAGAGCATGAGAATCGATCATTGAACCATCATCAACATAGGCACCAACGTTGATATACATTGGCGGCATCATGATAACATTTTCTCCAATATAAGCACCTTCTCTGATGGAAGAACCACCGGGTGCTACTCGGACATTTTTCCTATTTGTGATGTCCTGGATAGGATATGTATCTTTATCAATGAAAGTTCCTAATTGAACAATCTTGCCCATTTTGAAACCTGCAAGAATTCCCTTTTTTACCCAATTATTTGTTATCCATTTACCTTCAATTTTTTCCGCAGCACGAATTTCTCCGGCATTCAATCCATTTCTGAATTTGAGGAATAATTTTTTATCAATATCACTAAATTCAGTTCTATTATACAATTCAAGTATTTGTGATTTCAAACTCATAATTAACTCCTTTTAGTAGTTATGAATTAATGATCTACAATCTACAAAATCTTCTTTAAAAACATTCCGGTGTACGAACTATTATTAAGTGCAATTTCTTCGGGAGTACCAATAGCAACAACTTCTCCACCTTCATCTCCACCTTCCGGACCCAGATCGATAATGTGATCGGCACATTTAATAACATCCAGATTATGTTCGATTACAATTACAGTATTTCCCATTGAAACTAATCTGTGAAGTACTTTTAATAATTTTTTTATATCTTCGAAGTGTAATCATGTAGTCGGTTCATCCAGAATGTAGAGTGTTTTGCCAGTGCTTGTCTTGCTAAGTTCTATTGAGAGTTTGATTCTTTGAGCTTCTCCACCGGAGAGAGTTGTAGAGGCTTGCCCAAGTTTAATATATTCTAGTCCAACTTCATTTAAGGTTTGTAGAATTTTATATATTTTAGGTACCTTATCAAATATCTTAATAGCTTCCTGAACATCCATTTTAAGCACTTCTGCAATACTATAACCTTTATATTTAACAGCTAAAGTTTCTTTATTGTATCGCGAACCATTGCAAATTTCACAATTCACATAAATATCAGGTAGGAAGTGCATTTCGATTTGTCTTACACCACCACCACCACAGGCTTCACATCTTCCACCTTTTACATTAAACGAAAATCTTCCCGGTTTATAACCCCGTAATTTTGCTGCTGGAGTTTGGGAAAATAGGTTTCGAATAGGATCAAATAATTTGGTGTAAGTTGCGGGATTGGAGCGAGGAGTTCTTCCAATAGGCTGTTGATCAATATTTATAACTTTATCAAAATACTCATAACCTTTTATGTTATCAAAATAACCTTGTTTCCTGCTGGAATTATTGAGTTCTTTTGCCATAGCCGGATACAATATTTGATTAATCAAAGAACTTTTACCCGATCCCGAAACACCGGTAACACACGTGAATGAGCCAACAGGAATGTCAACATTGATCTTTTTAAGATTATTTTGGAATGCGCCATTGATCCGCAGTTTACGTTTATCCGGCTTTAATCTATCTTCTGGTTTGTTAATACTAAGTTTCCCGGAAAGATATTTTCCGGTCATAGATTTTCTTGATCTCAATAGCTGTTCAATATTTCCCTGGAAAACTATTTCTCCACCATATATCCCGGCATGTGGACCAATATCAATGATCTGATCAGCTGTTCTTATCATCTGCTCATCATGCTCTACAACGATAACAGTATTGCCAATATCCCGCAGATGGATAAGCATATTGATCAGTCGTTTATTATCTCGTTGATGCAATCCTATAGTAGGTTCATCCAATATGTA
>DAOUVH010000135.1 GCA_030667725.1 Candidatus Cloacimonadota bacterium
ACTCAGTTAGAATTTTGAATCCCGGCGGCAGAATCGCCGTAATTTCTTATCATAGCCTGGAAGACAGAATTGTTAAGAATCTATTTAAATATGAAGAGAAATCATGTATCTGTCCGCCTGAATTCCCAAAATGTGTTTGTGAAAAAGTATCAACATTAAAAATATTATCAAGAAAGCCTATCGTTCCAACAGAGCAGGAGATAGAAATTAACCCGCGCTCCAGAAGCGCAAAATTAAGAATAGCCCAAAAGAGGGAGGTTTCATGAACTGGAAAATTATTGTTATTGCTTTTTTAATTATTGTCTCAATATTCTGCCATTATAGTAATAAACACAATATGATAGTTTACGGACGCAAACTAGATGATGCAAAAGAGCTCTATCAAGCCCACAAGGTTAATAATTTGAATTTGATAACTTTGAATAGTAAGCTAAGTTCCCGCGACAGAATTCAAAGACTTGCTTCTCAAAATCTGGATATGTTCTTCCCAACAGATAATGAGAGTGTACATAATATCAAGTTCGACAACAAGAAAGAGACTTTTCGTCTAATTGATTACATTGTCCCCTCGGCTGAAGCACTCACCAGATAATCTTATTGCTCATTCAACCGAATGAGCTTTTTTTATGAATACAAGAATTAAGTTTTTCATAGTTTTTAACATTCTGCTTATCCTTATTTGGATCGGTTATCTTTTCTCTATTCAAATATTAGATGCTCATCGTTTAAAAGCAACTGTACAGATCCGGCAAAATCCTTCTAAAGAGATATTGATACCTAATCGGGGAAACATTTACGATCGTGACGGTGAACTTCTGGTAAGTTCTTTGAAATATTATCAACTCGATGTAGATAGACGTGCAATAATTGATAATTGTAAGAGGGGATCACAAATAAGCTCCAACGAAGTATTTAAAAAAATTGCTGATATAATATCCAAGAATAGCAAAGCAAATAAAAATTTACTGCTAAAACGGTTAAAGAAAAAACCTCAATATTCAAGTGTTTACCTTACAATTGATATTTCTGAAAATCAGCTTCATCTGATCAAACAGGAATTTGCTAAAGAAAATATAAAAGGGCTTGTAGTTTCATTCTGTAATATTAAGCGTTCATATCCGCATGATAAGCTTGGTGCGAATTTCTTAGGAATGATTGATGATAAAAAGAAGGGAAATTCGGGAAAATCGATCTATACTACTTATGGGAAAAACGGTATAGAAGCGACTTATAATGAACAGCTCTGCGGAGAAATTGGCTGGCGAGAAACAATATACGATGCGAACAATAGATTTATCCCTCTTTTATTTCTCAAGGAAAAAGCTGCTCAACCCGGCAAATCGATCCATCTTACAATAGATAAGAATATCCAGGAAATAGTAGAAGAGAATTTGATAATCGGGCTTAAGGAGTATAAAGCAAAGAATGCAATCGGTATCGTGATGGATCCAAATACCGGTGAGATACTTGCCATGGTTGGGCTGAATGAAAAGCATGAAAGAAAATCTGCAAAAGAACTTCGTTCGGTTACTAATATTGCTGCTTCTTTCATGTTCGAGCCGGGATCTACTTTAAAACCAATTACAGCTCTTCTCGCTTTAGAAGAAGATATTTTTAAACCATCGGATATAATCGATTGTAGAGATTATCATCTCGAATACGAATCGGAAGAACGGGTTATTAAAGATGAACATAAATACAAAACTCTCAGTTTTAAAGATATTATCGCATATTCTAGTAACGTTGGTATAAGCAGGATAGTTGAGGAAATTGGCAGTAAAGTGCTTTATGAGCGGATGATCGCAATGGGTTTCGGTCACAAAACAGGCTCAAATATTTCCGGTGAAGCGACAGGATTATTCAGGAAACTTAAAGATTGGCAAGGCTTCTCACTTCACTCGATCTCGTTTGGTCAGGAAATTTCCGTAACTGCATTACAGCTTGCAAATGCTTATTGTTCGTTAGCCAATGGTGGAAAGGTTATGCAGCCGCATCTCATAAAAGAAATTAGGAATAAAGACAATAAAACTATTTCTTCTTTTAAACCAAAAGTTATGCGTACAATTTCCGATAAAAGATCTCTCGATACGTTAAAAGTTTTCTTAAAAGGTGTAGTAGATTATGGAACAGCTACCCAAACAAAGTTGGAACATCTATCCATAGCCGGGAAAACCGGTACTTCAGAAAAAGCGATCACTGGAAGAATAGGATACGAAAAAGAGAAGTACACTTCCGTTTTCGCTGGTTTCTTCCCGGTAAAAAATCCTCAATACGTTATGGTAATAATATACGATGAAGCTGATTACAAATCATATTATTATTATGCATCACTTTCTGCAGTTCCAACCTTTAAAAATATTGTAAAAAAGATCGTTAATCTTCCTGATACAAATATCATGGCAAACGTAAAAGAAGATAATAAAAAGTTTATCTTTGCTCCGAATGTAACAGGTCTGCAATTAGAAAAAGCAATTAAAATATTACAAAAAGAAGGTATTAATTTTGTTGTATCAGGCAACAATCAAGATGGGAAAATAATAGATCAATATCCCAAACCCAATACATCATTTGATAAAAACGAGAAGATCATTCTTAACCTTGACAATATACAGAATACTGAGCAATTGAATGTTGATGATTACGCAATGCCTAGCCTTATCGGTATGAGCTTGAGAAAGGCAATTGCCATATCAAATAGATGCAGTATAAAGCTGGTGATCCGTGGAAACGGGATTATCTCTGCCCAGTCAATCAAACAAGGTTCTAATATTAAATTTGGAGATGTATGTACCGTAACAGCAAAATGATCTCAATAGCTGAGATCACGGCAATTTTACAGAAGCATGAGCTTCTTATTGAGTCTATAAATATTGATCCATTAGTTAAATATTCCGGTATTCAAACCGATTCAAGAAAGATCAATGTCGGGCAAGTTTTTGTTTGTATTTTTGGTTTTGTCAATGATGGACATGATTTTGCTCAAACTGCTGTTGATAATGGTGCAAAACTTTTAATCGTTGAAAGAGAACTCGATATTGATATTCCCCAAATCGTTGTAAATAATGCCAGAAAAGCTACAGCCCTTTTAGCAACATTATTTTTTGATGATCCTTCCAAAAAATTAAAACTTATTGGAATAACCGGTACAAACGGTAAAACAACAATTGGTAATATTCTCGAACGTATTCTTTTGGATAATGGCAAAAAAGTTGGTCTAATCGGAACTCTGGGCTACTCAATAAACGGAGTGAAGCATAAATCTGAAAGAACAACTCCGGATATCATCGATCTGAATACGATCTTCTGTAAAATGATCGATGCAAATGTAGAATTTGTGGTCATGGAAGTATCTTCACACGCATTATCGCTAGATAGAACATTTGCAATAAAATTCCATACTGCAGTTTTCACGAATCTCACTCAAGATCATCTTGATTTTCACATAACTTTAAATGAATATGCAAAAACAAAATTTAAATTATTTGAAAATACAGATAGGGCTTTTATCAATATAGATGATGAGCATGGAGAAAGATTATATAAAAAATGTTCATTCACTAAATATGGGATTTCATTTTTAGATGGTGAAGTTTTTATTGGAGAACATGATTACAGTATCTCAGGCTCGAACTTCAAGCTTAGTTTTAATAGTAATGATTTCCAACTTAAAACAAACTTAATAGGTAAATACAATATCTTCAATATAGCAACTGCGTTTTCCGTAACACTTGATCTGCTAGGAAAAACCACTGCACAAAATATCATTAAATCTATCCAAAATATCAACTGCATTCCCGGCCGGTTGCAGCAAGTTCCTAATGATCGCAATATCGGAATTTATATAGATTATGCTCATACTCCCGATGCACTGGAGAATGTTCTTAAAACTCTTAAAGAAATCAAGAAAGGAAAAATTATCTGTGTATTTGGGGCTGGTGGTAACCGCGATAAAAGCAAACGGTCTAAAATGCTTGAAGCTGCCCGATTTGCCGATAGAATAATCATTACAAATGACAATCCACGTGATGAAGAACCTGCTGATATAATTCGAGACATAATCAGAGATGCTGAAGAGACTACTCAATTCTGGATAATTCGTGACAGAAAGAGAGCGATTCAAACTGCAATTAATTTCGCAACCGAAAATGATATTGTTCTTATCGCTGGAAAGGGCCATGAGAAATATCAAGAAGTTAAAGGAGAGAAATTTGATTTTGATGATATTCAAGAGGCTGAAAATGCAGTTTCTCATTCTTATATTTATAATGAATCTCTTTCTCTTCCTATAGATCCTCTTCAGCTTGAGTTGATCTTCCAGCAGAACTTGATAATTGGTAATGATCCTCTAATTGAGAATATTTCTACAGATTCACGTTCAATAAATAAGAATTCTCTTTTCTTTGCTTTGAAAGGAGAAAATTTTGATGGTCATGATTATGTAGAAGCTATACTCAAAAAGAAAAATTGCTGGGTTGTTGTAAACATGGATTATCAGAGCAATTCAACAAATATCATCCGGGTAAAAGACACATTAGAAGCTTACGCTCTATTGGCAAAGATCTATAAAAATCAGTTCGATCTTACAACAATTGCCCTAACCGGAAGTTTTGGTAAAACAACAATGAAAGAATATCTGTATAATATTTTATCTGAAGTTGC
>DAOUVH010000194.1 GCA_030667725.1 Candidatus Cloacimonadota bacterium
CACAGATGCTCAGCCTGATGAGAATTGGTAAATATGATAGTTATATTAGCAATTGTATCCATTATTCTTATCTCATTTTATTATAAAAATACTATTCCAACTATTGAGCGCTGGCGAAAGATATTACTGATAAGTTTACGCTCAATTGCTGTCATCATTTTACTTTTACTACTATTAAATCCGATTCTATATTTTTTCCAAAATAAAACAGTAAAGCCTTCCGTTGTAATTCTAAATGATATATCTGAAAGTATGCAGCAATTTGGAAAAGATCATTCAAAATCGGATATCTTTAATAAATTAAAAAAAGAAATTGAGAATATTATAGAAGCAAAAAATTATGATATTGTCAATTTTGATTTCGCCAATGGAATAGATGGTAATACCAATTCTACAAATTTAACTAAAACAATTACTCAGGTCTTTAAAAAGATAGATACTGATAATATTGAAGCTATCATTCTACTTTCAGATGGCTGGTTCAATGATGATGAACTTGATATAATCGAGAAGCAGAATATCCCCATTTATACTTTTGATCCTCGATTTCAAGCTGATGATTTTGACCTTAGAATTTCTGAAATTAATCATAATAAAACAGTTTATAGAAATGAGCTTACACCAATTGAAGTTAACATAACCTCCAGAAATTATAATGGGAAGGCAAAAGTTGAGTTGTTTTCTGAAAACAAATTGATCAAGGAAAAAGAGATTGATCTTAAGGGAAAAGAATTTTTGCAGCTTACTTTTAATACATCATTCCCAAGTACTGGTTTTACTCCGATCAACCTGCGAATCTCAACTGATTCTACAGAGATAAATACTGATAATAATATTCTCAACAGTGCAATTCAGGTTAAACGTGATCGTTCGAAGATCTTATTGATATCGGATTTCTTGGACTGGGATGTAAAATTTATTGGTAGCGCTGTAAGCAAGGATCAACACTGGCAGAGCAAGTTTTTATTGAAAAATATAAACTTACAAAATGCAGGTGAAAACACATCTCTTAAAACAGAAATAAATGGTGTTAATGTTCTCACATTGATCAATCATGGAAGTCTTAGGTTCTCTAAAGATGAAGTAATAATAATTAATAGATTTATTAGAAATGGTGGAGGACTTTTCATCATTGGGAAACCAGTTGATGAATTGGAAGATATTTCACCAGCCATTTCATCCGGTATTGATCAAACTTTCAAATCTAATTTCACGCTCACCAAACAAAGCGAGCAATTCAACACATTTTCTTTAATTGAAAAGAACGATATTAAGAACATCCCACCTGTTTCACATTATTATGTTAGATCTAAAGTAGAAGCAAAAGTACTGGCTCAATTTGATAATGATGAGAGAAGTCCTGCAGTATTATTCAAGAATATTGGAAATGGAAAAATTCTGAATTTTGCTTTTCATGACCTTTGGAAATGGCAGCTTTGGAATTCAGGAGATAGCTATAATACTTTAATGCATAATGTTTTTTCCTGGTTAGGACAGACAAGCTCAGAGCGTTTTTATGCATCACTCGATAAGAATTCTTTCTATCTTGGTGAAGAAATTAAGATCGAGCTTCATGCTTACGATGAAACACTTTCTCCAATTACAGAAATGACTGCTGAAATAACAATTATTAATTCTGAAAATCAGATTGTTCATCAAGGTTTCATGCTGACAGAAAACAACAATCATTTCATAAAAATCTCAGATCTGCAACCCGGAAAATATAAATTTGAAATTTCTGATAAAACATCTCATTTACAAACTGAGGGTGAATTCATGATCTCACAATATTCTCCGGAAAGCAGAGATAATGGAATTAACTTATCGCTGTTATCTTATATTTCAAACAAAACTTATGGTAAACTTATTGATGCTCCAGATCTTCTTAAAATCCCTGAAGCTGAAAAGGAGATCATCAAAATACGTTCTGAAATACCAATTTATAAAAAATGGTATCTTATAACTTTATTTTTATTCTCATTCTGTACGGAATTATTTTTAAGAAAAAGATGGGGACTTTTATAAAAAACAGCCTGTAAAATTACAGGCTGTTTAAGAATTATTTGATTATCAATTCTAAAATTTGAACATCATCGATGAGTTCAATCCTACACCTTTTCCATAGCGGAAAAAACCATGATAGAATGTACTTCCCACCAACCATTCAAATCTATCAAATATTAATCCTGTTTTGAACTCATAAAAAATATTATCATCATATCCCACAACAGTTTGGAATGGCCACCATGCCAATTGATATCCGGCACCAAATGAAAATCCGTTTTTGTGTGAGTGATCATTATAGATGTATTTACTCATAACTTGCAAATTATTAATAATCGTATAGTCCACCCCAACACTGACAGAAGGATTGAACTTCACATAACGGTTTTTCACTCTTGTTGAATCATCCTCAACAAACGTTTCTTCTATAGCTGAATAATCCGTATCAAAATAAAGTAGGTCATTTCTATAGTACTTATCATACCAGCCACCTGCGAGATCCTTATAATTCAATTGCATAAAGACATCATCTATCTGCGCATGGAAATTCCCATTAAAGATCTTAGCTTTCAAGCCAAAACCAAAAGATGGTGTTAATCTTCCAATAGAGCCTTCATCAGTATACTTAAAATGAGCTCTATAATGGTAATAAAGACTATCCTCCATAGAACCAAATAACTGGGAGCTCTCATCAATTGAAGCATACAACATTGAATAATCCAAATTGATATTTGCTCCCAAATAGAGTGTCATATCTCTAAAAAAATCAAAATTAAATCCTTCTGGATATGCATAATTCAGGGTCGCTCTCCAAAATGAGAATAGCATGCTTCCCTCGCCTGTATTGCTAACGTAAGGTCTATTTGTATCATTTCCATATATTACAAGGTTTGAATACATTTTATCCAGAATTTCCACATCGCCGTAAGTTTTCAGACCAAATTCAAAATTCCAGTTTTTATGTCCGAAATTCAAGAAAGTTGTTGAAGTATTGAAATCCAATAAAAAATCATCTGCCGTGAGAATACTCTTTTCACTATCAGTAAGCTGGTGCCCTGTTTGGAACATCAACATATCCTCCATCCTGAGAAGTGAGTTATTCAGATTTATTTCATAAGTGAGAAAAGGAAGATGGATTTGAGAATAGGTTCTATCTGCATTGTTAGCAGGATTTTCAGGGAAGAAGTCATAATTTCCGAATAATGCTAAACTTAATGTTAATATGAATGTTATTATTATTATTTTTCTCATTGTAATTCTCCCTATTCTTCTTCTTCGTTAATCAGAGCATCACTGATATTAACTTCAATTATAAGTTCTGCTTGAACTGTCAATCCACCTGTCCAAGCATTCTCACCTGTACTGTATATATGAATTCTGGGAATGGTAAATACAGAATCACTAATAAAGAAACTCAGTTCATCCTGTAGTACATTAAGCTCAAATTGTTTAAAATTATCTCCGCTGGTTTCCTCAAAAAAAGGAACTCTAAACATCTGGACATTATTTGTATCAGGCTCTTCAAAATTGTATATCTCTGTAAAGACCTTTGTGCTATCATCAGATA
>DAOUVH010000006.1 GCA_030667725.1 Candidatus Cloacimonadota bacterium
ACTCGTTTCTGGCCACTAAGTAGAGAATCAAATCCAAAACAATTTTTGAATATTATTTCAGAAGATTCTATGCTCCAAATGACCGTTAAGCGGCTTCATCCAAAAATTAGGATTGAAGACATTTACATCGTTACAGCAGAATCTCAGGTTGAACTAACCAGAATACATTTACCATGTCTTCCTGAAGAGAATATTATAATTGAACCCTTTGGCATGAACACTGCACCATGTATAGCTCTCAGTGCCCAATATCTCGCTCGTAAGTACATTAAGAATGAAAAAATGGTAGTTTTGCCGGCCGACCATTTAATTGCTCTCAAAGACGATTTTCTGACTTCTCTGGATGCAGGGGAGATGGCTGCTGATAAGGATAATCTAGTAACCTTTGGAATAAAACCGAACTATCCTGCTACAGGATATGGCTACATCGAAGCAGGAAAAGAAATGGAAAATGGGATGTTTAACGTGAAACAGTTTAAGGAAAAACCTGATCTGAAAACTGCTGAACAATTCTTAAGTTCCGGTAATTTCTATTGGAATAGCGGTATGTTCATGTGGAAAATAGAAACTATCCTCGAAGCATACAAAAAGTATCTTCCTAAAGTAGCAGAGGTCTTGGAAAAGATCGATGCTCGATGGAACAAAGACGGACGTCTGGCTGACATATCTTCCGAATATGCCCAAATGCCAAAAATACCGGTTGATATTGGAATTATGGAACAGGCTGAAAAAAGAGTTGTGATTCCCGTGGATTACGGCTGGAGTGATGTTGGCAGCTGGAAAGCGCTTTATGATATCTCCGATACAGATGAAAATAATAATGCAATAAATTGTGAAAATCAAACGATTGACAGTAAAAATAATTATGTAAACTCAAAGAAGTTCGTTGCCCTCATTGGAATCAATGATCTGGTAGTTGTAGAAAGTGATAATGCATTACTCATTGCAAAAAAAGATCGTAGTGAAGATGTGAAAGCTATCGTAGAAAAATTGAAAAAGGATGGAAAAGAAGAATTGTTGTAAAACTTGAGTCAAGTAGACTTTAGCCAGTCTTGACTTAAGTTGTTTTGGAGGTTATTATGAAAAACCTATTTTGCATTCTCATCCTGATATTTTGCAATACATTTCTATTTTCTCAAACTACAATCCCTGCAGGAAACGTTTCAGGAACCTGGGATTTAGCCGGGTCACCGTATCTAATAGAAGGAGAAATTGAAATTCCAAATGGTGAAACCCTTACAATTGATCCAGGTTGTTTGGTTGAATTTCAGGGACACTACAAACTTAAAGTACAAGGAAGATTGTTAGCGGTTGGAACAGAACAGGATTCCATTAAATTCACAGTCGCTGATACAACAGGATTTTATAATTTAACAACAACTGATGGTGGTTGGCGTGGTTTTATTTTTGATCAAACACCAGCAACTAATGATAGTTCAAAAATAATTCATACAGATATTGAATTTGTAAAGAGTCTTGAATATGGAGCTGGAAGCTATGTAAATAATTTTGATAAACTTATTATTTCAAATTCGACATTCAAAAATAACTATGCAGATCAAGGTGGAGCATTCAATTTACACAATACTTCGTGTATTATCAGGAATAATTTATTTATAAGAAATAAGGCAAGATACGGAGGGGCCTTGTCTTTATTTCAGGCTTCAGCAATGATAATAAATAATGTAATTATCAACAATACCGCAACTATCCATGGTGGCGCTTTGAATATCAGTGGTGAAGCTAATGAGAATGCTTTGATAGTTAATAATACGATTTGTTATAACATATCAAGATTGAGGGGTGCAGTGCATTTATATGATAATGTGTCATTGATAAATAACATTATTTGGTACAATCAAGGATATCAAGTTACAGGTTATTATAGTATTAATACCTTACTATACAATAATATTGAAAATGGCCTTCTAAATTATCCGAATTATTATGAAACAAATCTGGATTTTGATCCATTCTTTGTGGGTGAAAATGATTATCATCTTAATCCAATTTCTTCATGTATTAATCGAGGAATTCCTGATACAACAGGTTTAAACTTGATAGGTCTTGATTTTGATGGAAATCCTCGGATATTCGATGGTGAAAATCCCAGGATTGATATTGGTGCATATGAATATCAAGGAGAACCTATTCTTTTTTATCCTGAATTCACATTTGATGGAAATTTTGGAGAGGTTCCATATTCGGTTCAATTTACTGATTTATCAGAAGGTGAAATTAGTAGTTGGGAATGGGATTTTAATAATGATGGAATTATTGATTCTTATGAACAAAATCCTGAATATACCTATCTTGAAGGAGGAATTTTTTCCGTATCTCTAACGATTAGCAACGGTGTGTATGAATTAACACGGACAAAATATGATATCATCGAAACAGGTGATACATACTCATTCTATCAAGAAAAATTCAGATTCAATAAAATTAATGTTAATGATGAGTTGTGCAGCCTTCAGCTTTTTGATTTTAATGGGGATGGACAGAAAGAGATATATACTTCTTACAAAAATATTAATGAAAGATATTTCAGAATTCTGGGAATAGATATTAATGGTGAAACTATTTTAAACGATATAATTCAAATAGACAATGAAGATGAAAATCTTGAGAAAGTAAGCCTTATAGAATATAATAATACCGGATTTGTTGTCGCAGTATTAAAGACCACAGAAGTATCCGGAGGATATCCTTCATATAATGATTATGATATTATAATCAGAGTTCATTCGCTCGTTAATTTACAGATTATCGCTGAAGATATTTCATCCTTTAACGATTATAGTGGATGTTATACGAAAAAATTAAAAACATATTCTGATAGTGAATCATTTATCTACGTGGGATTGAGGATTAGCAATGATGACTTTGGGGGTGGAAGTTCTTTTGATTATACAATTCGTTGTGTTTTCAGTGGTTCAGCATTAATAGATGTAAACCATTTATATCAAATTGGTTCTTTGCTGCATCCTCAAAGCAATTTAGGAGCTGGTTATTATTATTGGTGGGATGATATGGGAGGTGGTGGTAGCAGTATCTCATTTAAATCATTAGACAATCTTATTACATTTGCTAGTTCAAGTAATACGTCAGGTTATGGATTAGTATCCCAAAATGATGAGTTTTTTGAATATTATGGTTGTGTAATTTATATTAACGGATATTTGAAATGCTATTCACCGGATTTTTCTACTCTTCTTTGGCAAACTCAAATGCCCTTTCCTATAGGATTTTGCTCAGCAACAATTACATATGAAAATAACAATCATTACTTACTTTTTTATAAGATATCAAATGAAACGTTTAATATCATCAATAGGATGAACGGACAGATCGTTTACACTCAACCTACATCGTTAAATCCCTTTTCAATCAAAAAGACTGCTTCCGACGAATTGATACTTTTCGAAAATAATGATGACGAATATATTGTATACACTAATGATCCAAATTACTATACTGGAATTGAAGAACATGAAATTTCACAAACTTCTCAGAATTATTTGTTGAATAATTACCCTAATCCTTTCAATCCTGAAACTACAATTTCATTCTCTATAGCCGATTCTGGTGATAACGAGCAGAAAGTATCCATATCAGTTTTCAATATTCGTGGTCAAAAAGTTAAGACGTTGGTCGATAAGGCAATGATGCATGGTAGATATTCTGTAATCTGGAACAGTAAAGATCAAAATGGTAAACCCATCTCCAGCGGTATTTACTTCTACAAACTAGATGTTGATGGTAAGATCAAGGCAACAAAAAAAATGCTTTTATTGAAATAATATAAAGCTTAAGTTAAACAAGCATTAGCCAGTCTTGACTTAAGTTGTTTGGGGAGGTTATTATGAAAAACCTAATTTGCATTCTCATCCTTATTTTTTGCAGCGCATTTCTTTTTTCACAAGTTAATTTCGAACTTGATTTCAGTTTTGAAAAGATTGATCCAAATGATGAACTTATAAATCTGCAATTATTTGATTACAATGATGATGGGATTGAGGAGATTGTAGTCGATTTCTGGAATGAGAACTTATATGAAATGCGAGTAGTTGTTTATTTGGATAGTGGCAGTATGTTAGATGACTTCACAAAGATCATTCCGTATGATCATATACATGGAAAATCAAGCATTTTCAAAAGTGATGATCTGGAAAACTATATACTGATCACCGAACATAATACGGAGCTCCCAATTATGTATTTAAATGTTTATAATATTGCAACAAACGAATTGATTGAATCCTATAATTTTGAAGAAAATGATGAATATCGATTTGATGGGATAAAATCAATATTGAAAACTTCAATAACTGACACAAATTATTTTTTTGTAGGTGCTTTTGCAGGATATTGGATGACTTGGGAAAATTTCCATACTTACATTTACAAATTTAGTTTTGAAAATAATCTAATCAGTTATGCAGGAAAAATACAAGATTGTGGTCTAGAACAAATCAAATATGGAGAAGATTATATTTTTACTTCCGGTAGGCATGTAGAAGCTGGTGGTATGGCCTGGACATATGTTGACTCGGAATATTATTTCAAAAAAATCACCAATGAAATCAGTAGCTCTATAATTGATTTATACGAATGCAGTGGCTCATTTGTTTATACAAATCCAATGACCTTTAATCATTATCCTTCGAATTTTATAATTCTGAGCAAAAACAATACTACTACTGCTATTCATGTTATTCATTTTTTAAGTACAGACACAGTTAACGGGGTATCAACAAATTTTGTTGCTTTCAATTCTGATAGTTGTGAACAAATCTGGAACAATACAGATAGTTACATAGGCTGCGGCAGAATAAGTTCTTCTAGTATAATAAGTGTTAATGAAGAGGACCACTATATTATGTATTTCAGAAATTATAATATCGAAATTAAAGATATATTAAATGGACAAATCATCCATTATCAAAATTCATCAATTTCACCAGTCACAATTAAACGTAAATTTGATGGAGAGCTTCTCTTCTTTGTTGAGCAGGAAGATGAAACGGGTTATGATGTTTACGTCCTAGATGGAGAAATTCAGGTTTCTGCAGACAATAACGAATTACCATTGGCGAATTACGAATTACAAAATCATCCAAACCCCTTCAACCCTACAACAACGATTTCTTTTAATTTAACCACACAGAGTACTGAAAACATAGAACTTGTAATCTACAATCTGAAAGGTCAAAAAGTTAAAATATTTTACCCGAGCTTGTGTCATCCTGAGCTTGTCGAAGGACGAGGGAGAATTAATCAATACTCCATAATCTGGCTTGGCACTGATCAAAATGATAACCCAGTCAGCTCAGGGATCTACTTCTACCAACTGAAAGTAGATGGAGAAGCAGGGCAGACCAAGAAAATGCTTTTATTAAAATAATAAAAACTTTAGTTAAATTGGCGTTAGCCAATCTTGACCTAAGTTATTTTGGAGATAATAATGAAAAAAATAATTTTTACATTCCTTCTGCTTGTTATCTCTTTTTCTCTCTTTTCACAATCTAAAGAAATTTGGGATCTGCATTTTCAAGTTGATGTAACAACTCCATCTGGTTTTGCCAGTCCAAGTGGTGTGGAAACAGACGGGGAACATTTCTATGTTTCCAATTCTTTTGATAACCAAATTGCCAAATTTGATTTGAATGGAACCTGGATTGAAAATTTTAACATTCCAAATATTCCTTTTGGTTTGAATGACTTAACTACGGATGGTGAGTATTTCTATAGTGGCAGCGGATCGATCAACACGATCTTCCAGATGGATTTTAGTTCGCAGTCTATTGTAGGAAGTATTACATCTCCGATTAGTGTTGATGCAATTGCCTATGATCCAGATCAAGATGCTTTCTGGGTTTCGAACTGGCAAGCGGATGTGCTTATGCTGATCGATCGCAACGGAGTTCTGCTGAATCAACTGGTTTTTACAGATGACGCAAAAGGATTAACACATGATTCATACAGCACGGGAGAGCCGTTTTTGTGGGCTTATACGGGAGTTTACACAGGCGGAGAGGGAATCGTGACACAATATCAATTACCCGGTTTTTTGCCAACCGGATTATCTCACAATGTTACGGACGACTTTCCCGGCACCCATGCCGGAGGTTTATTCTGCTCCAGTGAAATTATTCCCGATGTTATTATTTTGAGTGGAATTGCCAAAGGAACAACAAGTTATTTGTTTGGTTATGAAATCTCTGCAACTGGATATGCTCCCGGTCCTCCTACAGATTTTACTTTAACCGCTGATTCTTCAGGTGCTTTGGAAGTATTGATTAGCTGGGTAAACCCGATAATTGATGTAACCGGCAATCCGCTTTCAGAACTGGATGAAATCCGATTGTTTAGAGACGAAGAATTGATTTATACTGATCCTTCTCCAGTGATTGGTGAATCTGTAACCTATAACGATGTAAGTATCCCGGCATCAGGCAATTCTGAATATTTGCTGGTAGCGATAAATAGTTACGGTAGCAGTTTGGTTTCCGGCACTGTCTGGATTGGGCCGGATGTACCAGATTCTGTCAGTAACTTTTACGGTGAACAAACAGCTCCAAATCAGCTTTCAATAACACTCACCTGGGAAAATCCAACACAGGGATTGCATGGCGGCCCTTTTATCGACCCGATTTTGGGATATTATCTGGAAGATAATTCGGGAACGGTCTATGAGCTTTTAGGATACATGGAGCAGTTTATAATTAATGTGATAATTCCCGGAACTTACTATTTCATGATCACGCCCTATAATTCTGTCGGTGTTGGTGGAACTGCAACATCAAACGATATAATTGTAGAGTTTACCGATGTAAATTATAACCTGATTTCAAAAACAGAAAATAAACTTTCCAATCACCCCAATCCATTTAATCCATTCACTACGATTTCTTTTAATGTAACCACGGAGAGCATTGAGAACACGGAGCTTTTAATCTATAATATAAAGGGTCAGAAAATTAAAACTTTGCCTGTCATCCTGAGCGGAGTCGAAGGACAAAGGCAACGCAATCTATATTCCGTAACATGGAAAGGGGTAGACCAAAATAACAATTCTGTAAGTTCAGGTATTTACTTCTACCAATTAAAAATTGATGGAGAAGTGAAGCAAACTAAGAAGATGCTCTTACTGAAATGAAACTGGCAGTAATCGGAACTAAGAAATTTACGGACTTCAAATTTCTCTCAACAACTCTGAAACAAATCTCAAATATTGAGATGATCATCAGTGGTGGTGCACCCGGAACCGATGCTCTTGCCATACAATTTGCAATTCAAAACCAAATAAAATTCCTGGAATTTCCACCTGACTATAAAAAATTTGGTGACAAGGCAAAGCACATTCGTGATAAATTGATCGTTGAAGAATGTGATGAGCTAATTGCTTTTTGGGATGGTAAATGTGAAGGAACAGAGTACACAATGGATTATGCAAAGCAGCTTGGAAAACCGGTTAAAACAATTCAGGTAATAGTTAATAAATGAAAAATGTAATAATCGGGATACACGGGTTAAAGAATAAACCACCCAAAGAACTTGCTGAAAGATGGTGGAAGACATCTATTCTTGACGGACTAAATAATATTGGTCATCATAATGCCAAATTCCAATTTGAACTGGTTTATTGGGCAGATCTTGAATATTCCAAACCACTCGATCCTGAGATTTTAGATCCCAAAAATTCTCTTTTCATTGAGCATCCATATGCTCCTATTTGTAAACATGAATCCACTGAAAAAGAACCGAAAATTAAAAAGAAGATCCTCGATACAATTGAAGATGGTCTGGATAAAATAATTCTTCATAAAAAAAGAATTAGTGGAATTGAAAAAATAATTGATTCAACTATCAGGCGGATGTTCCAGGAACTTGATGCTTATTATCACGGTTTTTGTAAAATTGATAAAGAGCAAATTGCCAAGTATGCATTCAGAAATAGATTGATAGAAATTCTCCAAAAAAACAAGCACAAACGTATAATGCTCATTGGGCACTCTATGGGCTCGATTATTGCCTATGATACTTTAATTCAAGATGTTCCAAAACTGAAGATTGATACATTTATTACTATAGGTTCACCACTTGGTTTTCCGCTGATTACAAAGAAAATCTTAATAGAGCAGAACATAAAAATAAATCCTGATGCTAGACCTCTTACTCCAGAAAACATAACTTCCGGTTGGTATAATTTTTCTGATCTGGATGACAAAATTACTCTGGATTATGATCTTGCCGATGACTATTCACCAAACTTGCAAAATATCAAACCGGTTGACGTTATCATCAATAACACTTATGAATATAATGGACAAAAAAATCCGCATAAGGTTTATGGTTATCTGCAAGAGAAAGAAGTTGCAAAAGTGATCAGTGGGTTTCTATCTAAACGGACATCGGTATTTGCAAGATTCTTAAAGAGGTTCAGATCATGAGACAGAAGACATTGCTTATATTAATGGTTTTGTTAATGACATCTTTAATTGCTCAAACATCAGAAATAGACAGTCTGAGAGCAGTTGTGGAAAAAGCGACCGGTACTGAAAAAGTAGATGCCATGAATCAGTTATCCAAAGCTTTCTGGCAGATAGATCCTGAAAAATCTAAAGAAAATGGAAATAAGGCATTAAAGCTTTCCCGCAAAATAAAATACAAAAAAGGTGAAGCTGAAGCGATAAATAATGTTGGGGGAGCATATTATTATCTCAATGATTATGATACTGCAGTAGAA
Source organism: Candidatus Cloacimonadota bacterium (assembly GCA_030667725.1). The sequence goes on from DAOUVH010000006.1 coordinate 8,753, forward strand.
CATTTTATTCAATCACTGGAACTGCGAAAAAAGATCGGAGATAAAAAAGATATTATTAATGGTCTAAATAATCTGGGAATAGTTCAAGAGAGCTTGAACAACTATGAGCAGGCACTCGATTATTATTTAGAATCGATGGAGATAGAATCTGAAATCGGAAATAAAAATGGTATTGCAGGCTCGTTAAATAAAATTGGTATGGTCTATCAAAATCTTTCAGACTATAATAAAGCGCTGGAATATTTCCGAAGAGCGGAACATGTTTATGAAGAGATTGGTAATAAATACGGTCAGGCAACCACACTTGATAATATAGGATTAATCTTCCGTGTTCTTACAAATTACGATAAAGCAATAGAATATCATCTGCGAGCACTTAAAATTCATGAAGAGATTGAAGATAAAAATGGTATTGCCCGATCTCTGGGGAATATCGGTGCGATCTATGATGATATAGGCGAGCGCGAAAAAGCTCTGGATTATTACCACAGATCACTCAAGATGGAAAAAGAGCTTGGTAACCTGTTTGGAATTGCTGGAAAACTTAATAATATTGGGATTATTTACGATGATATGAAACAATATGATATTGCACTTCAATATTATATTGATTCGCATGACATATATAAGGAAATTTCCAATCCCAACGGAGTTGCCGATGCTTCCAATAATATTGGAGTTGCATATAAAAACCAGAAGAAATATGATAAAGCATTACAATATCTTCATGAATCATTGGCTTCTTACAAAATGATTGGAAGGAAAAAAGGAATTGCCGCAACATTGAACAATATAGCAACAGTTTATAAAGATACAAAACAATTTTCACAAGCTTTGGATTATTTCAGAAGAGCACTGATCATTGCAGAAGAAATTAAAGTTAGAGATCTGCAGATTGAGATATATGAGAATATTTCTGATATTTTTTCCATCAAGAAAGATTATAAAACATCTCTTCATTATTACAAACTTTATTCTAGCATCAAAGATAGTACTTTCACAAAAGAGAGAATGGAAATAATTTCCGGCATGGAAACAACATATGAAGTTGAACTCTTGCTTGAGGAACAAGAAAAGGAGATCGTTCTTCTTCAAAAAGATAATGAAATTTACAAATTACGTTCAGATAAACAAAATTTGGCATTACTGCTTCTCTTGTTTGGACTTTTTATCCTCCTAGTAATAGGATTTATATTCTTCTTTCGTTATACCTTAAACAAAAGAGCAAACGTAAAATTGGAAAAAGAGGTTGAGGAAAGAACGCATGATCTAAAGAAAACTAATGTTAAATTAACAAAAGAAATTCAGGAACGTAAACAACTTCAGAATCAATTGATGCGTTCAGAGCGTCTTGCTGGAGTGGGTGAACTTGCTGCAGGAATTGCACATGAAATACGTAATCCACTCGGAAACATCAGCTCTTCTGCTCAGATCTGCCTGAACAAATTTGAGCATCCCAAAGAAGTTCAGCAGTTCCTAGAAATAATTCAAGAAGATTCCGATAAGGCAAATTCTATCATAAAAGGTCTTTTGGATTTTGCCAATCCACGCGATGTTAAATTTAAAAAAGGATCTCTCCTCAAAGTTTTGAAAAATGTAATAAAGAGGATCGATGCTCGTTGTCAGGAGAAAAATATTGTTGTAAGTTTAAATTCCAATGGCAAGATACTGGATTCTCTCATTGATGCAAAATGGCTGGAACAAGCCTTTTTAAATCTGGCGGTTAATGCCATAAATGCAATGCCGGATGGTGGACAGCTTAAATTCGATGTAGAACAAAAAATGAATAATATTCAAGTAATCTGTGCAGACACTGGACATGGTATTTCAAAAAAGAATCTTTCAAAAATATTTGATCCCTTTTTTACAACTTGTGAAGATGGTGTGGGATTAGGATTGAGTTTGACCCACCAAATTTTTGAAGATCACAAGGGCATCATTCGAATAGAAAGCAAAGAAAAAATTGGAACGGAAGCAATAGTTGAAATTCCAATTCAAACATAAACGGAGAATAAATGGTCAAAATAGTAATTGTAGATGACAATAAAAATATGCAGATAATCCTACAAAATTTATTGGTTGATGAAGGTTATGAAGTAATACCTGCAACTAATGGAAAAGATGGTTTGAAGGCAATTATTGAACAATTACCCGATCTTGTTCTACTGGATATTCGTCTACCGGAAATGAATGGAATCGATATCCTGCAGCAAATTACAAAGCTTGAAAAAGAAATTCTGGTAATAATGATAACAGCCTATGGAGATATTGAGACAGCAGTAGAAACAATGAAACTAGGGGCATACGATTATATCACAAAACCGTTTGTAAATGAAGAATTAAAGATAGTGATCCGCAAAGCTTTGGATACAAGTAAATTAAAACAAGAAGTAAAAATTCTGCGACAAAAATTAGAAGTTAAGAAAAGCGATGATATCCTGATGGGGAGCAGCCCTGAGATCATGCGTATATTAAAACAGGTAGAACTTGTTGCTTCCACCGACATGAGCGTAATAATTCAAGGGAAAAGCGGTACAGGTAAGGAAGTTATTGCTAAATTGATCCATAATAAAAGTAAAAGAAAAAATAAATCGTTCATTCCAATTGATTGCGGGGCTATTCCAGATACTTTGGTAGAAAGCGAATTGTTCGGTTATCAAAAGGGCGCATTCACCGGAGCTTCTTCTGCAAAAAAAGGTAAATTTGAAATCGCGAATGGTGGTACTCTTTTCTTAGATGAGATAACAAATCTACCCACATCAGCTCAGGCAAAGATACTACGGGTAATACAAGAAAAAAAGATAACAAAAGTCGGAAGCACAGAACTAGTAAATATTGATGTGAGGATAATCGTTGCAACAAATCTGGATATCATAAAAGCTGTTCAGGAAAACAATTTCAGAGATGATCTGTTCCATCGGCTTAATGAATTCACGATTGCGCTTCCACAATTAAAAGAACGAAAAAATGATGTTCCCATAATTGCTGAGCAATTCCTAAAAGAAGCTAATATTGAGCTTGAAAAAAAAATCAAAGGGTTCTTACCTGAAGTAATGAGTATTTTAGAATCTTATGCATGGCCGGGAAATGTGCGGGAGTTGAAACATGTAATAAAAAAAGCAGTATTGCTTGAGGAAACAGATCATATTACAACTAATTCTCTGGATCTGGAATTTGGTTTAACTCAGAAGAATCTTCACAAAGAATCTTTGGATAAATACTATGAAATGATAACATCTGAAGGATCATCTATTTCCGATATTACTGCAATTGTAAGTAAAGAAATGGAACGTGTATTGATCAAACGTATTCTGGTGGAAACCAAATACAATAAATCAAAAACTGCTCGGATTCTTGGCATTGACAGGAATACACTATATTCAAAATTAAAAAATCTGGGAATTGATTAGTATCTTGTAAAATAATTTACACATATTGCGGAATTAATACCGCAGAATATGTGAATATGTGTAAATATTAGATGGATTCCTTTATTTTTCTTTACAAATATATTTGATTTCTATTTTGTTGAAAACGAAAGAAATAACACATAATTTATATGCTGTTAAGGTCTTTGTGAATCATGTGTGGTACATGATTTGCTTTAGTTAATTGTGAAAAATCTTTTTAAAAAGGGAGGAAAAAATGAAAAAGATGTTAATTGTTTTGGGCTTAAGCTTGTTAGTGTGTACACTTGTAGCAGAGGATTTTATGCAACCAGCCCAGGTTGCAAAAGGTAGCTACACACCGGGAATGCGTTTTGGATTTAGAGATGTGTCCAGGGATCAAGACCCTGCACCCGAGTATTCTTTTATTCTTAATGGTGATGATGATGCTTTTTCTTACTTGACCAGCACATACTATGATTATATGCCTTTTAGTTACAACGGGCATAATTTAAGAAATCAACCTGCAATGTCAATGCCGTATTATTATGATGCAGATGGATGGTATGTATCTTATATGCGTTCTGAAACTCAAGCAACTGCTACAGACCGTAGAGCTTATTACAGTTATATTAATGCTGATGGGACACTTGGAGAAAGCAATAGTATTAACTCAGATGTCAACAGGGAAGGTTACACATCTCTAGCGATGGATCCCTATACCGGTGATCCATTTGTGGTTTGGCATGCAGTAACAGAACCAGACGGAACTTATGACAGTCATATGACATATGCATTATTCCACGCATCAGGATCATCAGGTGCTTGGAGATCACCATTTATCCTTATAGATAATCCGGAGATGAGCGAACCATTTACAGGACATAATGACGATGAATTCATCTGGCCACAGGTTTGGGTCGGACCATCTCCACTTGCTGACCACCGAAGAGTTCACGCTTATGGAAATAACTACATAGGAAATAATTATAACTGTCTTTATCTGTATGCAGATTTCACAGATGAAGATCTTTTGGCTTCATCAGATCTTGATTGGACTGTAAAATCAATTCCATATTTTGATTATATGCATTATAATGATATTGATCGTATTAATAAAGACTTGATCGTAAGTAAAGATGACGGACAAGTTATTTTCTTTGGTTCTGTAGCAGATTCTCTATTTGCTATGTATAGTGATGATTACGGTGAAACATTTACAAAATACACTCAACAACTTAAACAACCATTACAAAATCCAACTTATGAAAATTCAACTCCACCTCAATACCTATGGTATGATGATGATGGAGTAACACCTGCTGTGATGTATATACTTCCTACAAATGATCTCAGCCACTTCAATGGTGCATTCACAGATGAAAATACGAAAATAGTATGGATGAGCGGAGTGAACTACAATTCACAGGAAAATATTGATGGAGGTCAATATTGGCCAGCATATATATATCCAAAAATATTTACTTTTGATATAGCATTAGGTGAATTCAGCTTTTATGATTTTGATGTTCAGGGTCTTGATCCTGCTGATGATGTTCTAGCTATTGGCTTTGACCTTGATGAAGACGGTGAAGTTGATGAATACTATGATGATGGTGAGCCTATAGTAGTAATGAGCTGTCCTAGCTGGTTCTATTTTGCAGATGGCGGCTGGCAAGATTCTTATTTCCACGAAGGTAACTGCAAAATGGTTTCTAATGGAAACTGGGTAGTTAATGTATCATACGATGGAGCAAAACTTCAGAATGCATATTATGAATTAGAAGGATACGACGGTTGGGTACAACAACCTGAGATTACAATCAGTATTTCTGATGATAGCGGTGCAACCTGGTCAGATATCAGATACATTAACGCTAATCCACTCGATGCAGTTATAGACTCGACAGGTCACTTTGAGGGTAACTATGCACCTGAATTAGATGGGATGCTGCCTACAGAGATATCATTAGGTGACAATCTTGAAATTCTTAGCAACGAGCCTGGTAACTACCATGCAAAACTTCATTTTGTATTCATGGATGATGGTGATTACGGCTCAGCCGCAATTGCTACAGGTGGTTCATATACAAATAACCCACTATATTATGGAGCTTTCGATCTAGAATTCCAGGAAGAAAATTATACCTCTTATGATGATGTAACTGTAACTCCAGCAGCAGATCTTCTGGGTCAGAACTATCCTAATCCATTCAATCCAACTACAACAATAGCTTACAACATGGTAGAAGATGGTAATGTGTCTATCGAAGTATTCAATATAAAGGGACAAAAAGTGAAAACTTTACTCAATGAACATATTACAGTTGGTGATCATACTCTTGTGTGGGAAGGTACAAACGATAACAATCAAAAAGTATCTAGCGGTATCTATTTCTACAAGATGAAATCAGGTAA
>DAOUVH010000214.1 GCA_030667725.1 Candidatus Cloacimonadota bacterium
CCATTCCAAGGTTGCAATTGCGCCGGATGAAGTATTTGTAAAGTTTACCGTTAAGGGAGCTAAACCAGTTAGTGGATCTGCAGTAAAATCAGCAACTATCAGATCTCCAACAGAAATATAATCGATCTTTGTTTCTGTATCAGTAGTTGCTCCATCGCCCACTGTGAGAGAAACAGAGAAATCTCCAGTTTCTGTATAAAGGTAAGAAGGGCTTTCCTCTGTACTGTCAATGTTTCCATCATTATCAAAATCCCATTCCCAGGTTGTAACATTTCCGGTGGAAGTTGATGTAAAATCTACTTCCAGTGGAGCAATTCCCGAAACTGGATCTGCCGTAAAATCAGCATTCAAAACTTCCACTACTTCGATATAATCAATTTTTGTTTCAGTATCGGTTGTATAACCATCGGAAGCAGTGAGAGAAACAGTATATGTTCCTATTATTGGATATGTAAATAATGGATTCTGTTCATAACTATCAATTGTTCCATCGCTTTCGAAATCCCATTCCCAACTCGTTATATTACCAACAGAAACATCAGTGAATTGCACTTCCAGCGGAACAGTTCCGGTTAATGGTTCAGCACTGAACTCAGCTACTACAGGAATTAATTCTTCGATTAGGTCATCCGGTGTTCTGGGGTTTATTCCATATTCGTCATAAGAGTAATCCAGGCAGCCCCTGACCACAGCCCATTCCATACCCAAAGTGATAACTATAGGAGGAGTTACTGAATCCAAATAAAAAAATCCGTCATCAACCTGACAAGGCACAGCAGATATATCTGTTATATACCATTGTCCAAAATTGATCTGCTCTTCAGTTACGACTACATCATGTACTTCTACTAAACAACTTTCAAATTGCTCAGCTGTATCTGCTGTTACTAGATCGGCGGTCATTACAGGTGTAGAAGTTGGCACTGGATTTCCTGAACTGAGGATAGTTACAGTAACCTCTTCAGAGTTTCCAGATAGTTCAGTATAACCGTAATATTCAGCAATATAGCCGGTAATTTCTATTTCATCACCAATTGCAACTATAGGATTTGTTGTATTTATGCTGTTTGCTGCATAAACATATAAACCTTTCCAAGCACCGCTTTCCGGCATAGCTATGAAAAAATTATCCTCAAATTGATTGTAATTTTCTGCAGTTACTATTCCAATAACAGTTACTTCTTGACCGTCATACAAAGAAGGATATGTTCCATCCGGTCCCGCTACAGTTGTATATTGAACATCGTAAATAGTTGTAGCAGAACAAATTGCTATCACTAGAACAAACACACTAATTAATAAAATATTTTTCATTATTACCTCCATGTTTAAAAAGCTTATTTTGATTTTTAGTGTCAATTCAATTTTATATTCAAGATATCTTATTAGAATTCGTTTCGATCATATTTGAGCAATCATCACAAGAGTGATATTGGCAGTTTTCATAATAAACGTTTAGTAATCCCTGCTGGTAGATTGCTCGTTTTCTAATTACTTTCTTCTGTTCTTCATTTAAGAATTTTTCCATATATTGGGTCAAATAATTAGCTGGTAAACCTTGAAAGCTTTGATAAATATTAATTGCAGTATCTTCCAACTGTTTGTATTTCTTTTCCCGTGCATAGATAACCGTAAGAGGAAGAATTATGTTTATAAGAATTGTGTCAATGCGGATTTTACCAAGTTTATAACGTTCAGTAAGGTATTTATTTTCTGTTTGGAAATAACGGTATAGCTTCTTTTTGAATTCGTTCAATGTAAAATTCTTGGATGGGAATGAGAAGAGTTTTAGAATATTATGAAAGAAAGATGTTTCCAAACTGTTATATAATAGATCAACCACTTGTAATATTCTTATTACCGGGTGATTGACAGGTCTTATCCTAAATAATTTCCATTTAATATCAAACGACTTATTTACGAATTTCTGTTTTTGAAAAAGAATTTGCCAATTCTCTTTTTGATCATTAGAAATCGTAGTTGGAAGATGATCTATTAGATTTGAAGAGCAAAGCAGAATTGCAATGAACTCATCTTTTGTCATACCTTCATTGTAAAATTGCTTTAAGTCTTTATATGAGTTATTCAAAGCGATCTGCAGCATTTGATATTTATTTTTGCTGTAACCCAAAGCTTCCATGAAACCCATATAAAGAAGTTGATCAAAATCACTAAAGAAATGTTCAGCGCTAAACCTTTTAATTTTTTTTTCAAAGCGCATCATTCCCATCTTTGCAAGGAAATGTTCTGTTTCATCTTTATTCATTTTGTTGAATAATATACAGGTTTTATTTTTCTCTGAATATGGTTTCTCCGAATAATGTTTTATCAGTTTATTTATATCATCAGTTAATTGGTCTTTGATCTCTAGGATCTCAATTTTTCCACCATCATCACTGATCGTGTAAGGATATTTCCCATTATCTTCGTAAACGATGTGCAAAAGTACACTATTGAATTCAGGGTTTTCATTATGAGAATGAGATTTCCAATTATATGTGGTTAAATCAATTTCAATATCACCTTTTTTAATTTTTCCATTGATTTCTAGAATTGCATCTTTGAAATCGGGTCCTGAATCTGTATTCCAACGTCCTGGAAATTTAATTGCGATCTTCTTACCTGATAATGTTGTTAATTTTATTTTTAGATGTTGCGCATCCCAGATATGGTATAAAAACTCTTCAGAAAATTGCATAATGCCTCCTTAGTTAACAACGAACAAAAACGAACAAAAGAAATCTGATAAATTGTACTCCTTTATACAACGCAGATTTTATGAAAAACTCAAGCAATTTACAAGAAAGAATTTTACTTCATACTCATCTTAGTTTCTAATTCTTTTCATATTCCTCAGCGTAACTCTGCGTTTAACTAATAAAATGGAGAGAACTAAAAATATCTTTTCTCCATGTTTGAAGAAGATGATTATTAACAAGATTATTATTTTTCTTATCTTCTAAGAGTCTTACTAAATCCGCCCGTGTTGCAATTAAATCTACTGGTAAATTATACTCTTTTGCTTTATCAATAACAAATTGTTTCAGTTTTACTAACTCATTACCATTAATTCCTGTTTTGATATTCTTCTGAATGTGCTCAATATTTTCATCAGAACTTGCTGCATTCTTGATAACCTCGATAATTTCAGCACCAAATTTTCTTATGATTCCCGGTGGAACAAGCTCAGACTCTTGTAATTCTTGGATATTTTGAGGATTTAAATAAACTATTTTCAACAAAACATTATCTTTAAAAATAAAAGTTTTAGGGATGTTTCTTCTTTCTGCTTCTATCTCACGCCAGGCA
>DAOUVH010000174.1 GCA_030667725.1 Candidatus Cloacimonadota bacterium
ATATACCAGGCAATATTATAAAATTCTTCATCATCTCGGATATAATGATCATAACTTTCAGCTTGCCAGAAACTTCCGCTTCTATGCAATATTAGATTTGCTTTTCTAGCTGTGATACCTTTATGACTACGAAAAATCTCAGCGAGAGAATAGGGTATTTTTTCGAACTTTAATTGTGGTTTTAATAGAATATGAACATGATTTGGCATAATGCAAAAGCAAAATAATTTGTACTGTTTATTATTCATTTTTAAAAGATTTTCCATAATTATAGTTGTAATTTTTCGATTACTCAAGTGTTTTGGATATTCTTTACAAAAATCCAAATAATCTTCAATAAAATCAAAACTATTACCAGATTTTGTTTTTTTAATTTCCTCGATTCTTTTTTTAAGCTCGTCTGGTAATTGAAAATGTAATCTATATGTAACAAAGATTATTCCATCTTCAGGTTGTATATGTGGAAGACTTCTTCTATAAAATTCTTTATACTTTAAACGATTATCTTTCGTCATTCTAGTTTTCTCTTTTCTTTTACTCAGACAAGAGTGTCTGAGTTACGTTCCCCGTTCACTCTTGAACGGGTGCTTTCATTTCTTTTTACACAGACAGGAGTGTCTGTGCTACATAAACTCCGAAAATATCTCATTTGAAATGAAATAAGCTTCGGGTTTTAGTTTTATTGTTTCATCATTAATTTCAAGCAAATTTTTGAATTTATGAATTACTCTTTCATATTTTTTCGCAAAATCAGTATTAAATTTGCACTCAAATCCTTCCAGATTTAATCCTGCAGTTTTTCGTAATCCTAAGAAAATATATTCCTTCTCATGATCATCTTCATTCAAGATCGTTTTATCCTTCATAATTTTATTTTCATCCAGCATTTTGTAATACTCTCCTATGTTTGCTGGATTTGTGTAACGTCCAATTTCCTTTCTCCTTCGACTCCGCTCAGGATGACAATTATTTAAATATCCTGCAGCTGACGGACCAAAACCAAGATAATACTTATCATTCCAATAACACATATTGTGTTTGGAGATAAAACCTTTTTTAGCAAAATTGGAAATCTCATAATGATCATATCCGGCAGAGATCAACTTATTACGAATCAGATAATAAAATTCAGCAACTTTTTCATCAGTTGGAATTTGATCTATTTTAGAAAATAAAGGAACATTTTTTTCCAAACTTAAGCAATAAGTAGAAATATGTTCCGGATCAAGTCGGATCATTTCAGCCAACGAAAATTCAACATCCTTTTTAGTTTGATTTAGCAAACCGTAGATCAGATCGAGTGAGATATTTTTGTATTCATGATCACGTAGTATTTTGTAACCACTCTCAATTTTATCTGCTTTGTGCAATCTCCCCAGAATCTTCAATTCGCTATCCAGAAACGATTGAGCACCCAAACTGATTCTGTTAATTGGTGTTGTGGTTAATTCATTTGCAAACTTATCATCAATATTTACAGGATTACATTCGAGTGTGATCTCTTCCACCTCAGAAATATCAAATTGTGAAATGATCGAATTGATCTGTTCAGCCGTGAGAAGTGAAGGTGTTCCACCACCAAAATATATTGTTTTTGGTTTTATAGAGTATCTCTGTTTGAATAAATTGATCTCTTTAATTAAATATTTAACAAATTTATTACTTGCTTTTTTAGAAAATTCTACAGAAAAAAATGAACAATAACTGCATTTCTTTAGACAAAAAGGAACATGAATATAGACATAACTGATCACTTTATCAGTTTGAGTGTTCTTTCCCATCTTACGGAAGATTTTCCTTTTAGATGTCTTTGATATTTCAGCACGTAATCCCGATATGAATCAATTGGTTTTTCCCCAACTGAGAAGGTTACAATAGCTGGAGTTCCGGCAATATCTTCACGCGGCAGAAATCCCCAATACCGGCTGTCACCGCTAACATCACGATTATCACCCATCACAAAATACTGATTATCAGGTACGGTTACAGGTCCAAAATTATCACGACTGCCCATAAATTCATTATCCCAGTAAATTCTTCCTTCACTGCGCGGGATATTCCGTCTATCAATATATTGTTCGGAACCATATTTATATTCTTCTTCGTTTACATACACTAATTTATTCTTAACCTCAACAACATCTCCGGGCATTCCGATAACGCGTTTAACCACGTTTTTCTTTTGATGCCATTTCGGTAACCAGCTTGTTTTATTTAAGTAGATCGGACCTAATATTTTAGCAAAATCCTCTCTTGGCTCAGGTTCTTCAGGATCGGCAGGATAATAGAAAATTACAATATCTCCCTGTTCAGGATCGGTGAAAAAATACTTCAGTTTATTCCCGATGAGGTAATCTCCAATGAGAAGTGTTTTTTCCATAGAAGATGATGGGATCTTGAAATTTTGTATCGTGTAATTTCTGATGAGCATTGCCACTACAAAGGCAAAAAGTATTGCTTCCAAATAATCCTGAAACATATTTTTTTTACGTTTGATCTTTTTTTCTTTCTTTCTAAACATTCTCTTTCCTATCTAATTTTATTAAAACAAACTTTCTCTTTTTATAGCTAAATGATGTCAAGCAAAAGCAATACAGAATCAATTACCTTTAATCACTTTTTTCTGATATTTTATCAATTCCATAATACCTTTCTTTGCCTCTTTCAGCATAATTGCCAGCTCATTATCATCAAATGGTTCTGCTTCCGCAGTTCCTTGAATTTCAATAAATTTACCACTCTCTGTCATCACAACGTTCATATCTACATCTGCATTGGAATCTTCCTCATAACAAAGATCTACTACCGGCTTCCCATTTACTATGCCTACACTGATCGCTGCTACCCACTCCTTTAACGGATATTTTTCCAATTGATTACTTTCTTTCATTTTGTAGAATGCATCATAAAGAGCAACGCAAGCTCCTGTGACAGAAGCTGTTCTGGTCCCTCCGTCCGCCTGAATAACATCACAATCTATCGTGATCTGGTATCCGGGAAATTTTGTGAGATCCACAATTGCGCGTAATGAACGTCCGATAAGTCTTTGTATCTCTGCAGTCCTGCCTTTTATTCCTATCCGCTCCCTTCTGAATCTGGAATCTGAAGCACCCGGCAGCATACTGTATTCTGCTGTTAACCAACCTTGCGGAGGTTCTGCATCTCTTAAGAATGAGGGGATTCCCTTTTCCACTGTTGCTGTGCAAATAACTTTTGTATTACCTGTTTCAATGAGAACCGATCCCGCAGGATTCATTAAATAATCTCTAGTTATCTTTGTTTTTCTCTTTTCCATTATTATCCTCTTTATAGGAAGAAAATCAATTTTCCTGCTCAGATGTCAAGTAGAGTCTGTTCAATACTTAGTTTGCAATAAATCGCAATTTAGTTGGAAATAAAAATAAAAATATTATCTAAATCTTTTGTTGACATAAAATCAATAAAGCTCAAAAAATATCTTATGAATTTAAGGAAAAAGTACAATTCACAAACAATTATTTTGAAAAATTCAAGGAGGATTTATGGAAAATCAAATTTCATTTAGTACCCTGGGAAACGAATGCGTTCGCAAGTTTAGAGAAAAAAGTAATAATGCGGAAAATATTGTTGATCTCAGAAATCACTTTGCTTTTACAGTTATTGACTTCTTAAATCAGATTTTTGAGAAGAGCCAACTTGATATTGATGCTGACGATATAAAATTTAATCCTGATGTAGAGGATCTATATATTCTTAGTGATAGATTGACCAATGACCTTGAATTTAAAAAGATCTGGGATATTTCTGATCTTAAAAATGTTATCTATAAATTTGCTA
>DAOUVH010000048.1 GCA_030667725.1 Candidatus Cloacimonadota bacterium
GCTCTCAAATTTATTTTTGCCAGGAATAGTAGCAGTACAATTAGAAAAACAATAAAGCTGCTTCGACTAAAAGTACCGAGGATACCAAAACCAATAAGAGCAACAAAACACATCCAAAGTATCTTAGCACTTGGCTTAATTGACGAGCCGTATAAACCTAAACCTATTGCAATCGGAAAAATAAGTTGGCCCCCAAAATAATTAGGCTCACTTCCGGGCCACACAAGTCGTTTAATCTGCATACCTCCAATTTCCAAAGTCGTCTTACCAATAGTAGAAGATAGTCCGCCTGCTGCTTTAGCCACTGCCTGAAGAGGACTCTCTTGACCTAAATAGTAATGACAGAGATTTACAAAAAATGACAATCCAGCAAAAATTACAAGACATTGTACATCCCCGTGAAGTTTCTATCACATCAGCTTTTTTCCCAAAAGCAAAATATTTACTGGTAAGTCTAATATCACGCTTTGGTAGTTTGATCTGGTCAAGATCAAGATTTGTTGCTCGTAGATTTTGTATAACAATCCCGTCTTTTTCAAATATTAAATTCTCGATATCGGAAAACATATTTTTTTCTTCTGTTATGGCTTTTATAAGTTTATTGAATGCAACTTCTCCCTCTCCCCTTATTAAGAAATCAATATAATTCATATCATCGGATCTGGAGATCAACTCGTAAGCTAAAGTTACATGATATCCACCAAAAATAGTAATTACATCGGGAGTTGTTTCTTTAATTATTTTTGCAATTTCTACAGCAGTTTGATATTGAAAACTCATAGCAGATAAACCAACTATATCAGGCTGGAATTGCCTGAGTAAATTTATAACATATTTCTTTATATCAGTGCGTACTGTTATCAAATCAACAATTGCAATTTCAGCGATTAAATTTTCATCGATATTACCCGCAATTGATGAAAGCGCCAGATTGGGAAATCTTCCAACCCTGTCAAACCCAACAGTATAATTAGGCATAGATAAAAGCAATATTCTTTTTTTCATTTAGACTTTCCTTAACATTAAACACCAAGAGAAAAAATCTTTATCACAAAAAAAGGCAAGCAAAAAAAATCTGGACATATAAGTTCTTACCTATCAGATGGCAATGATCAAAAGCTGTTTTGGAGTGTTTATGGATTTATATCAGGAATTACTTAACCCGGGGAAATTCTTCCTTATAGCAGGACCATGCGTAGTGGAAGAAGAAGATATGATGATGGCTGTAGCAGAAAGGTTGAAAAAGGAAACAACAAGTCGCAATATTCCGTTCATTTTCAAATCTTCATACCGCAAGGCAAACCGCACTTCTATGGAATCGCCTTCCGGACTAGGAATGGAAAGGGGATTGGATATACTAAGAAAAATCAAAGAGAAATTCGCACTTCCAATTTTGACTGATATTCACGATGTTTCTGAAATAGAAAAAGCATCTGAAGTTGCGGACATTCTACAGATACCAGCATTTCTCTGTCGTCAAACCGATCTCATCGTTTCTGCTGCCGGTTCAGGAAAGATCATCAATATTAAAAAAGGTCAATTCATGGCACCGGAAGACATGAAAAATGCAACCCAAAAAGCAGCTTCCACCGGCAACCGGAAAATACTTCTTACCGAAAGAGGAACAAGTTTCGGCTACCATAATCTGGTGGTAGATTTTCGGGGATTTGCTATTATGAAGCAATTTGGTTATCCGGTAATTTACGATGTTACTCATAGCCTGCAAAGACCCTCCCAAAGTAAAACTTCAGGAGGTTCTCCCGAATATGCACTGATGATGGCAAAGGCTGCGTTGGCTACCGGAAATGTTGACGGACTCTTTATTGAAACGCATCCGAATCCTGCAGAAGCACTTAGTGATGCCAGTTCAATGCTCAAACTAAATAAGCTTACGGAACTACTTGATGCATGTTTAAAAATTAAAGGAGATTGAGGAATATATGGATTTTAGCAAAATTAAATTGATCATATTAGATAATGATGGTGTTCTTACAGATGGGAAAATAATTTACGACAATAATAAATTAGAATCTAAAAATTTCAATGCAAAGGACGGTTTGGGAATCAAACTATTACAATTCAGTGATATTAAGCTCGCAATAATAACAGGACGAATTTCTAATGTGGTTGAACAAAGATGTGATGACCTCCAAATAAAATTGCTTTTTCAGGGTGTAAGGAATAAATTGAAAAAAACTACTGAACTTCTGAAAGAGCTGAATCTGGATTGGGGAAATGTAGCTTATATGGGAGATGATTGGAATGATTTTCCGGTTATGGAAAAATGCAATATCTCAGCAGTACCGGCAGATGCATTTGATGATATAAAAAGTAGGGTAGACCTTGTTACTAAGCGTAACGGTGGAGAAGGCGCAGTTAGGGAATTTATTGAGCTTATCTTAAAGAAACAGGGAAAATATGAAGAGAGTTTGCAGAAACTTCTTGATCATCTTAAGTCTCATTAGTCTTTTTCTCATTTCTTGTGAAGAAGAAGTAGATTCCAATATGCCGATAGGCGGGAAAATACCCGATGAACAGGCAGATTCGATCAAGGTCATTTCCACTTCTAACAACGTGATTGATTATGAGTTAACTGCTGTACACTTTTATAAATATTACAGCACAAAACAAACTTTTGCAGATACTGTGTTTGTAACTTTTTTTAATGTAGACGGTTCTGTGAAATCAACTTTGAAATGCGATAAAGCTGAAGTAAATGATGCAAAAAATACATTAACTGGAATTGGTGATGTTGTGGTTGTGAGTGAAAATGGAACAATGAAAGCTCCTTTTATGATCTTAGAAAGAAACACAAATACTTTATTTGCAAAAAAAGGCGTAACCCTGATACGTGAAAATAATGTTCTCCTCGGTGAAGAAATGGAATCAAACTTAGATCTTGATAGAGTTGAGATCACAAAAGTATCGGCACAGGGGAAACTGAATGAAGATGAAGTTAACTGGTAAATCATTTGCAGGATTTCTTTTAACAGTAGTCTTTGCGCTGATATTTAATCTTCTTGCAGCTGCTGAAGAATTACGACCTTATAAATTGATAAATGCCGATAAACTAATAATTACAAAAATCGAAGGTGAGTATATTACTAACTTGTTTGGGAACGTACATTTTTTTTATGGTGATACAGAATTCTTTAGTGATAAAGCGGATATATTTGAATTGCAGAAAATTGTACGTATGCAGGGAAATGTGGAAGTTTATGACGATACTCTAAGTTTATTAGCAGATAATGTTGATTATTTCCGCAAAACAGAACGTCTTTTTCTGCGTGGAGATGTTCTGGCAACAGAAACTCATATCGATTCAACTATTAGCACATTTGAAGCTGAAGAGGTTGAGTATTTCAGGAATTCACGAGAGTTCTTTGCCAAAGAAAATGTGATAACGTATGATGAGCGGGAAAATATGCATGGAACTTGCGGGGAACTAAAATACTATTTGAATGATGGATACGGCTACCTGATGAAGGAGCCTGTTCTTTCTGTTTCTAATAAAGATACACTTTCCATTTCAGCTGAGAAGATCGAGTATTTTGAAAACTACAAAAAGGTTGTAGCAACATTTGATGTGAGAACTTTTTCAAAAGATTTTATTATGCGCAGTGACTTCCTATTATATTTTTCAGATGAAGAAAAAGCAGTGTATTTAGGAGAACCTGTATTCACTTCGAATCTTGCTGACGCTTCAGCAATTGAATTCCAAATATTTTTTGAAGAACAGAAAATTAAGAAGGCGATATTGCAGGATTCTTGTTATGTTCAATTCTCTGAATCTGAGGATCAACCTAAAAAGAATTGGGCGGTGGGAGATCTGATGGAATTCAATTTTGAAAAAGGAAACATTGTTTACTGTGAATCTAAAGGGAATGTTAATTCATATTTCCAACAAGAAACAGCAGAAAGCAAAGATTATTCAGCAAATCAGGCAAAAGGTGAATATCTCATTATTGAAATGGATAATACGAACAAAATTGAAAGAATCTCAATGAAAGATAAAGTTCATGGAATTTATAAATTTCAACATAGAAACTGATAGTAAAACCCTAACTAAATACTAAAAAACATTTTATATTCGAAGACAAAGCATAATCTATTCCAAAGCTGAATTTTAATTGCAACATTCGCTTGACAAATAAAAGGAATTAATTAAATCTATTTACCATGAAGAGTTTAAAAACAGAAAATTTGATTAAAATTTATGGTAAGAGAAAGGTTGTAAATAATGTCAGTATTAATCTGCAGCAAGGTGAAATTGTTGGAATTCTAGGACCCAATGGAGCTGGTAAATCTACGACTTTCTATATGATACTTGGATTAATAAAAGCCAACAGCGGCAACGTATTTTTTAGTGAAAAGCAGATAACTAATCTACCTATGTATAAACGCGCACAACTTGGAATAGGATATCTTGCTCAAGAACCTTCCATCTTTCATAAACTCACGGTTGAACAGAATATAATGGCAATTCTGGAAACACTCAAAATTTCAAAAAAGGAACGAAAACTTAGATTGGAAGAACATCTGGATGACTTGGGTATTACTAAATTAGCTAAACAGAAAGCTTATACATTATCTGGTGGAGAACGAAGAAAACTTGAGATCACTCGTTCACTTGTTACATCCCCGTCTTTTATGCTTATGGATGAACCTTTTGCAGGAGTTGACCCTCTTGCTGTGGCCGATATTCAGGATATAATAAAAAAACTAAAAGATAAAAATATTGGAATATTGATTACTGACCATAATGTTCTTGAAACTTTGAAAATCACCGAAAGAGCTTATATTATTTTTGATGGTGAAATATTATTTAGTGGAACTTCCCGAGAATTGGTAAAAGATGATAAAGCGCGTGAAGTATATCTTGGTGATAGATTTACTAATCCTTTTGGGAATGAATAAATAAAAAAGAGTTATGCAATGACGAAATTCAAGCAGACATTAGTACAAAGACAAACACAAAATTTATTATTAAAGCCGAAAATGCTTCAATCATTAGAAATGCTTGCTATGCCGTTAATGCAGCTTGAAACACATTTAAAACAGGAAATGATCAGTAATCCCATGCTGGAACTTCTTGAATTCAACGAAGAAGAAGAAATCTCTAATGATAAAAATGAGAAAATAAAAGATCAGATAGAAGAAGATATAAAAAAAGAGACTGAAAACGAAGAGTTGAAAAAGACTTTGGAAGAGACTAAAGAATTAAGCGAGATATTGGATTCATATTCAGAATATTTTCAGGGTAGTTCGGGTAGTGCACATTCTACAGAAGGCGTTAATTTCGATCAAATGGCAAAAAATGTTGAAGATAAAAGAGAAGAATTTATATATCAGATCGAGAGATTGAATCTTGACAATGGTGAATTCGATTTTGCCTATGAATTGTTTGATAGCATTGATGCGCACGGTTTCCTGCCTAAGGAATTCGATATAGGAGAAATCGCAAATGAATTTGGAATAGAATTAGAAAAAGCAGAAGCGATACATTCCATGCTTCTCCATATAGAACCCTGTGGAATTACTGCCCGAAATATTCAGGAATGCTTATTAGCACAACTTGATCCTGAATTCCATAATGAGAATATTATCACGATGATCTCAGAACATTTTTCGGATCTTATTCATAAACGGTATAAAAATATTGCTTCAAGTTTTGGAACTTCAATTACAACCATTTTAAATTGGAAAAAGCAGATCGCAAAGCTGGATCCGAAACCTGGTTTGCGACTTCTTACAAATCATTCCAACTATATTGTCCCTGACGTTATTATTAAACGGATTGGAAGCGAATATGAAATTATCATAAATGATTATTCATTCCCGAAGATCCGCTTGAGCAGAAGATATAATAAAATATTACAGCAAGTAAAAACGGATAAAGAAGCTCTGGATTATGTACGTAGCAAGATAAATTCAGCAAAGTTCTTGATCAAATCTGTTTATCTGCGTGGTAGGACATTGGAGCGTGTTACAAAGTCCATCTTACATCATCAACCAGATTTCTTTTATGGAGAGAATAGAGTATTAAGACCACTAACCTATTCGGAAATTGCTCAAGAACTTCAGGTAAATGAATCAACGATCTCACGTGTAGTTCGCATAAAATATGCTGATACACCTTTTGGGGTTATGTGCCTGAAGGATTTCTTTACTAGTAAAGCTGGGAAGGATGATAATTACAATTCAGTATCAAGGCATAATGTTGAACAAAAAATTACAAG
Source organism: Candidatus Cloacimonadota bacterium (assembly GCA_030667725.1). Next base: position 6,240 of record DAOUVH010000048.1, read on the forward strand.
AATGATCGATACTGAAGATGATACTAATCCTTTAAGCGATCAGGATATTGCAGAAAAACTTTCTGATATGAGTATTAATGTGTCACGCCGAGTTGTGGCTAAATATAGAAAAGCCAAGGGGATTCTTAATAGCCGTTTGAGGAGAAAAGAGTGAGTAGATTCAAGGTTGTTGTAATGGGTGGAGGACCTGGAGGATATGTTACAGCTATTCGGCTTCAGCAGTATGGAATTGATGTTGCAGTATTTGAAAAAGAGAGACTTGGAGGAGTTTGTCTGAATCATGGTTGCATTCCTACAAAGTCTTTGGTAAAGGTTGCTGAATTTTATTCAGAAATCAAGGGATCAGAAAATTTTGGAATATCTATTGAAAAGTACAATGTCGATTATAAAAAAGTGTGGCAAAGAAAAAATGAAGTTGTAGAAAAACTGGTTTCCGGAATTGAATTCATGTTCAAAAAACGGAAGATCCAAACTATAAAAGAAACTGTTAAGAAAATTGAGAAAACCGGATCTGAATATAAAATTATTACAGACAACGAAGAATTCTTTGCTGATTA
>DAOUVH010000141.1 GCA_030667725.1 Candidatus Cloacimonadota bacterium
AGTCCAAATATCTTTGACAATTGTTGTCTGGTTGCCGGATTCAGAATCAGTTCATTCATTATCTGGAGTTTTAACTCAGGATTGATTACTATCAACTGAGAGAGCTTGTTTATAACAAATACCTTTTCAATCATTCTCAATTCCTAAATTAATTTTGGTCAAAATTTATTAGACCAAGAAAATTTGTCAACTTATTAATCAAACTATCTTTGAAAAAATACTCTGAATTTTCGGAGCGTTATAACAATTTCTTTCAGGTTATGATTATTTAAGTAAGAACACCTTCTTAACTTTCTGGTAACTTCCAGCTTTCATTTTATAGAAATAGATTCCTGAAGCAACTTGCTGGCAATTGGAAGAGCATTAATGCTCAATCCTAAATAACTCTTATTTGATGAGCTGTCTTTGGTATTTTAACCAAATTATTTTGAAAATGTTTATGTACAAAAATAATTGGTTCCGTATTAATTAATTCACTTTTAAATATAAAACTTTTATAATTTTTTTTCTTAATCGCTTAACTTTATAATAAAATGCAATAATAATTTGATTTTTCTTGACCAAATTGTAATATAAATATGTTTTGTGTAAGCTATCCAAAAAAAAATAAAAGGAGAGAAAAATGAACAAACTATTTAAACTACCGATAATGATTTTAATACTATTAGCTACGAGTATTGCATGTTATGCTGCTTATCCACCACAAGCTCCAATAGATGATACCCCAGTATATTGGTCAGGCGTGTCAGGATTAACAGGATCAATATGGAGAACGGGGAATGTCGGTATTGGAACAACAGATAGTCCAACTGATCAATTAGAGGTTTATGGTAATATAAAAACTAGATATCTTAAAGCATGGGATTTGTTAGGATTAGGTTTTAAAAACGCTGAAGGAACGCTTTGCTTACACATTGCGGATAATGGTAATGTTTTGATTGCTTCATTCTTTCCTATGTATCCATCGCAAGATAAACTACATATTGAGGGGGGAATCAGTTTAGGTGATTACATTAAAGCAAAAGACGGTAATGGTTTAAAATTACAAACAGATGAAGGAACAACGAGATTAACAATTGCGGATGATGGTAATATCGGTATTGGAACTACTGAACCAGGTGCAAAATTAGATGTTGAAGTAAGTGGTGGTGGAATAGCAACAATAGGATCTAGTTCTAATGTAGCAACAGGAGATTATGCAATTGCAATGGGATCTGGTACAACTGCTAGTGGAACTTATTCAACTGCAATGGGATATGAGACAACTGCTAGTGGATATTATTCAACTGCAATGGGAATTAGTACAACTGCTAGTGGGTCGGGGTCAACTGCAATGGGGGGAAATACAACTGCTAGTGGGGGGGTAACAACTGCAATGGGGCGTGATATAATTGTTTCAGGAATATACTCTTTTGGTATTGGTTTAGATAATACTGCGAGAACAGTTAGTGCTGAAAATGTAATGGCTATTATGGGTGGTAATGTAGGTATTGGCGAAATTAATCCTCAATCAAAATTAGCTGTGAATGGCACAATAACAACAAAAGAAATTGAGGTTACAATAGACGGCTGGTCAGATTTTGTATTTGATAGTAACTATGACCTTAAATCTCTGGATGAAGTTGAGCAATTCATTAGTGAAAACGGCCATTTACCGGAAATCCCATCTGCCGAAGAAGTAAAAGAAAATGGCTTAAATTTAGGTAATATGCAGGCAAAGCTCTTACAAAAAATAGAAGAACTTACACTGTACGTAATTGAATTAAAAAAAGATAATGATGAGCTTAGAATAAAGGTAGATGGTCTTTCAAAATAATCTGAATGACAAAAGTTTCGGTAATCCAGAAAGTTAACCAACTAATAAATAAGGCGGTTACACTTAGAGCAAGTGATATACATTTTGAAACATATGAAAATATATTCAAAGTTCGTTTCAGGATAGACGGGGTACTACAGGAATATACTAAATTACCATATATTCAGAGAGATGAATTCATTGCGCGGATAAAAATATTATCTGATCTTAACATAGCAGAGAAAAGACGACCGCAGGACAGTAAGTTTTCAGCAAAAGTTAATGATCAACAAATTGATATTCGTGTATCCATATTACCTACCCAGTTTGGAGAAAAAGTAGTATTACGTATTCTGGATAGGCAAAACATACTTTTGGATATCAAATCCCTGGGCTTTTCCAATAAGGATATTGAATTATTCAGAAAGAAAATATACTCGCCTTATGGAATGATATTAGTAACCGGACCTACAGGAAGCGGTAAGACTACTACTTTGTATTCTGCTTTGAATGAACTGAACTCCGAAGAAGTGAATATCACAACTATAGAAGATCCCATTGAATATAATCTTGCGGGAATAAACCAGACTCATGTACGTCCTGATATCGATTTTAGTTTTGCATCTGCATTACGATCTATTCTAAGACAGGACCCGGATATTATCATGATAGGAGAGATGAGAGATCTGGAAACTGCTGAGATAGCAATACAATCTGCGCTCACAGGACACCTTGTTTTTTCTACTCTGCACACGAATGATGCTGTATCTACCATTACACGATTAATCAACATGGGAGTGGAAAAATTCTTGGTTTCTTCCTCGGTAAAAATGATAATTGCCCAAAGGCTTGTTCGAAAGATCTGCGATCACTGTAAAATGGAATATGTACCGAATGAATCTGTTATTAAAGAATTAGGGTTAGATAATAGTAGAACTTATTTCACCGGTAGTGGTTGTAAGGAATGTAATGATACAGGCTTTAAAGGAAGAACTGCTATTTTTGAGATACTTGACATCTCAGAAAAGATTTCTGAAATGATCTTGATGAATGAAAGTGAATTGAAGCTTAGAGAAGCTGCAAAAAAGGAAGGCATGAATACTCTGCAAGAATCAGCAATTGAAAAAGTATATTCAGGCATCACTAACCCTGATGAAATTTTAAGGAAAATATTCAGTACGGTATAATTATGAAACGAATTATTATTGCTTTATTAATATTATTTTCAACCCTCATGTTCGCTCAAACATCATTGGTCGTAGAAGATACATTAAAAAATGTTATCAAAAAAATAGAACCCAAAGAGGAAAAGATCACTCCTGTTCCACCGGAAATTGATAAACAGAAACCTGACTCCACAGAAGTGAATCCCTTAATTGAAAGTACAAAAGAAAAAAAGGTATCTAAAAAGGATATCGTAGATAGGACAAAACTCGATGAAAATGCATTTCAGATCATCGAGCGGTTGAATGTGAAAAATATGGAATTGCGGGATGTATTACGCGGCATTGCCTATCAATATCATGTAAACATTGTAGCTGGTAACGATCTGATATTTCCTGTTACACTTACGTTAGCTAATCTTACTGTTATCGATTGTATTTTATTCCTAGTAGAAGAATACGACCTCAAGCTAAAACAACGTGGAAATATCCTGCGAATTTTCAAAGAAAAAAAAGAAGAAATCTCAAGTACCTCCAAAGAATTAAACATCCAAGTTTCTGAAGGCAAACTTAACGTCGATATTTTGAACGAAGATATACAGAAAGTTATCAAAGGAATATCACAAACAGGGAAACTGAATATTATACTTGAACACGGAGTAAAAGGGAACATCAGCGGTTTTTTCCAGGAAATTGATATTATCAAAGGTATAGAACTTTTATTAAAAAATAACGGATTTATCCTGCGAGAAAAAGATAATGTATACTATGTGAGTTATGATCGAAAAACCTATTCCGGTAAGGATGGATCAAAAAGGTCTTTGTGGGTGACTGTAAATGAAAATAGCAGGATCAGTTTCGATCTTATTGAAGCAGATATTATGCAAGTTTTGCAGGAGATTTCTCAACAAATGGATATTAATCTTGTAACTTATGGTAATCCCACCGGGAAGATCTCTGCAAAATGCACTGATATCACTCTGGATGAAGCTTTGAATTTTCTTTTTAAAGAAACGGAATTCACTTTTAAAGTTGAAGATGGTGTTTATATCATTGGAAATAAGAATATCCGTGGATTGGTAACTAATAAACTCATAAAACTAAACCATATTAAAGCTGAGGGCATTCTTGAATTGCTACCGGATATTGTGAAACGTAATGCCACTATAAAGATAATCAAAGAACAAAACGCCCTGATGGCAATAGCTACAAATGATGTCATTGTTGATCTGGAGAACTTTTTATCTCAAATCGATCATCCCACTCCTCAAATACTGATCGAAGCTCTGGTAGTTGATTTTAATTCTTCCGATATACGTGGACTTGGCATGATGATGGGCACCAACAGGAGTCAAGCTGATACTACAGGATTGAGCAATTTCAGTTTACTCGATATTGGGATAAATAAAGAAGGATATTTCTATACACAACAAGATGGAAAATCTGTAAATGAGCAGCTTTCTAATTTCAGTAATTGGATCGGAGCAAAAAACATCGGAATTCTACCTGATAACTTCTAT
>DAOUVH010000167.1 GCA_030667725.1 Candidatus Cloacimonadota bacterium
ATTTTCGGCAAATGGTTTCTTGAATTCACCAACGAATTCTACGCCGCCATCATTTGTGCTTTCGTCCAAATTGCTGTCAAAATACTGTTTGAACGCTCCACCGAGTCGAGTACTTAGTTACTGCGTATCATCTTTAATAAAAACTTTAGCTATACCAAAGGTTTCGGTAAAAACATTGGGATTAAATATTTTTGTATCAATATCGCTTTCATCCAAAAATTGAGTTTCATCCCGGAAACTGGCAAAAGGGTCTACAAAGGCTCCCAATGTAAAACGGAACATCGATTCAAAATCGATAAGGTCGGTAGATTTATCCGGCTTTGCCCAATATTTTTCTCCCAGCTCATCTAACATTTGAGTATGAGTTTGCCCAAAAGCAAGTTTGAGTGTATTCTTATTATGAACTTTTGGAGTTAATTGTTTTTCCGCTAAGAAACTGGCATTAAATACCCAGGAGATCGAACCTTTTTCCTCACCTGTCCAATTATCGCTGTAAGCATTTTGGTTCATGGTAAGAGAGATATCTGCTGCTGTATTCCAATCTTCTGCCATTAACCCTGCCGCTGCTACAATTACGATTAAAACTAAAATTGTCTTTTTCATTTTTTTCTCTCCAATACATTTTATTTAAAAGAAATATCTTACACCAATTGCTGCGTTTAAACCAAAGTCTGTGGCCGGTACCAGATCAAGCAGAGGCACGATCTCCAGAAATATATCAAATGGTGCTTCTACAAATTGATAGGCGATCCCCACAGGAATACGTATTCCCAATTTTGATTTATCTTCCAGTTTGATCTTAACACCAAGACCATAATAGACCGGCAGAGAACCTTGTGTGACAGCGATCAGATCAGGATTATGCATAAGCATATCCGCGTGCAGATGCAGTGCATCCTCATTTCCAAAAGACCAGGCTATAGCTCCGTCAAAAGCAGTAGAATTACCGGTCCAATATTTAAGACTGATCCCGGTCGGCTCACCTACTATTATTCCTGCCCCCAGCCCTGAATTCTGAGAAAATAATCCGGTAGTTACAGCAATTACGATCAATATTAGTATTGTCTTTTTCATTTTTACCATCCTATTCTTTGATCATATGAACATCCATCTGCGGATATGGAATGCTTATATTTTCTTTATCAAATACTTCTTTTACTCTCTCTGTCAGATCAAAATGGACAGTCCAATAATCTTCCGTTTTGGTCCAGACACGAACTGTGAAATCGATTGAGCTATCACCCAGATTACCTAACCTGACAAAAGGTTCCGGATCTCTCAAGATCAGTTCATGCCCTTTGATTATCCTGTTCAGTATATCTTTAACTTTACTGACATCCGCTTCATATCCTACTCCAAAGGTCAGATCGACTCGACGGGTCTTTTCTGCTGTGTAGTTGGTGATCGTTCCGTTCATGATCTGTGAGTTGGGTATGATGATCCTTTTATTATCAACCGTATTGATCTCCGTTGTAAAGACACTGATCTTGCTGATGCTGCCGGATACTCCGCCGGCCTCAACATAATCTCCCAATTTGAATGGTCTGAACATGATTATCAGAAATCCGGATGCAAAATTGGAGAGTGAACCCTGCAGGGCCAGACCAATTGCCAGACCGGCTGCTCCAATTATTGCCATAAAAGAGGTAGTTTGTATACCAACTTGCGAAAGAGCAGCCAGAATTACAAAAATATATAATGCACTGTAAGTAAGTGAGGATGCAAAACTTGTTATTGTCGGATCAACATTGCGCTTATTCATTAGTTTGACGATCAGTTTTTTGATGCTTTTCACCACGATGCGACCTATAATCAAAATTGCTACTGCTGCGATCAGTTTTATTCCGAAAGCAGATCCCCATTCAATTAGCTTAGGTATTAGTTCATTCATTACTCCTCCTGATTTTGAAAATTTATAATAGTGATATAATAATAAGTTTTATTTTTTGCAAGTTATTTTTTAATTCACACAATTATTTCTCTTTACACTAATTAAAGGTTCTCAATTTTTTTCCAAAAGAAAATAGAAAATTATTTTAGCTCTTTAGGAGAGACGATGAGAAAGATCATCCTGTTTATTTTTATGCTCATTTTTACGGTTTTATATAGTATCAGTATTTACGATATTCAATATACAACAAACCCGGGAGGGAATGGAACCTATCCATCTCCTTATGAAGGACAGATCGTTACAACCGGTGGAATTGTATGTGGAATCGATTTTAATGATGGAAGATTTTTCATTACATCTTCTTGTGGTGGTGAATGGCAGGGAATTTACGTTTATGATAATGACCAAACTGTTGCAGTTGGTGATAGTGTAATAATCGAAGCAGAAGTTTATGAATACTGGGGTTTCACCGAACTTAGTAACTTAATTTCCTGTGATATAATTTCTTCAGGAAATCCCATTCCTGCATCTTTTGTTACTTCAATTTCCAATGCAATAAACGAAGCTAGAGAAGGTACACGAGTAGGTATTAGCCCTTATGATTTATCGGTTACACAAACTTACGATGAATGGGGTCAATGGAAAGTTGCCGATGGAAGTGGAGAATGTACAATTAGCACCGGATTTATGAATATGCAAGAAATGGGCATCCCACTTGTAGTAGGATATCCATTGTATATCGGTGGATTTGTTACCTATTTTTGGGAAGAATTCCAGCTCAATCCAATTAGTTTGTATTCCATTTCATCTGCATCAGAAGACCATATTATCTCAATTCAAGAACAATTATTATTCTCTCCAGAAGAATTTGAAATTCCAATTTACCACACAGTTTTCAATGATGGACAAGTTCAATCTTATCAATTTGAATTACAGTACAATTCAGAAGTGATCGAATATCTAGATTATGAAACAAACGGAACACTTTCAGCAACTGGAACAATTGAAGTTGAGCAAATAGGAAATGAAACTATTTCTGTTTTCTATAATGGAAATTTTTCATTTGAAAATATGGAAATTCTTCTCAAATTAAATTTCAGCGGTTTAGAAAGCGGCAGCGGAGAACTGGAATTTTCAGAATTCATTATCGATGATATTTCTGTGGAATATTTTTCGATAGAGGATATAATTTTACTATTGGAAAATACACCGATCGGTGATACTCTCACTGTTATTCAAAGACCGATCATTAATATTCCCCAGATCACTGTACCGAATGAAGAATTTACCATTGTCTGTCTGGCAGATGAGACAACTACCGGCTGGTTATCAGAGCTGATCCATTTTAATAAAACTATTCCGCTAGATATCTCAAACACCTTTTATGATCCCGATCTGGAGAGATGGAAACTAACAGTTTCTGCTCCTGTTCCCGATATTTATGAGCTCTACGATCTGGTCGTAAGTGCAGATGGGATCGATACCGATACAACCAAGAACGCTGTTCAGCTTATACCTGAAAGAAAAACAGATTACTGTTTTATTCACATAACGGATTCCCATCTTCCAACTCATATTTTTTATCCCGATCCAGCCTCTTTAACTGATACAACGGAGGTGAGTGATTTTCGTGAAGTGATCAGAGATATCAATCTGATCAATCCGGAATTTGTTCTATTTACCGGTGATATAGTAAATGAAGGAGAGATGGAAGAGTTCGAGAACCGCCGGGTCTATACCAAAGCCCAAAAACTGCTGGAGGAGTTGGAGGTTCCGCTCTATTTAACTTCGGGGAATCATGATATCGGTGGCTGGGACAGCTCTCCCCCTTCGCAGGGAACAGCAAGACGTAACTGGTGGAACTTTTTCGGCTGGAACTGGCTGCAGGATCCTCCTCCCGCTGATCCTTATTATACTCAGAATTACAGTTTCGATTACGGACCAATCCATTTTACAGGTATGGAAGCTTACTTAAATTACGATAGTTATATGTTCAATATTTATGGAG
>DAOUVH010000038.1 GCA_030667725.1 Candidatus Cloacimonadota bacterium
AACCGTAAGCACCAAAGGCAAAAAGTCTTGAATTCTGTCCAAACAGATATCGCAATTCAATGTCAGACCAGCCAACACGGAAACCGGAAAAAGCAGTTTCATTAAAACCACGCAAACTTTTTGCACCACCCAATTCGTAAACCTCAAATTCTGTGAGTTGTTTATTCTCGATCACATTAGCATTAACATCAAACCCAATTACGAAATTCTTTCTAAGATCAAAGTATTTTGTCCATTTGATCTCAACCGCTTGTTTACGGAGATCTTTCTCATCCACAGAATTAAAAATGTAGTAATATTTAAGATAGATTTCAGTCCCAGAAGATGGATTAAGAATATTATCCAGATCTGTCATATCCCATAATACACCAAGTTTTTTAAAGGATGATCTTTCAATAATTGCAGGTTTGATGCTGCCCGGAAAAATATCTTCCATCCCAAAAAACAAACCATAACGGTTGTAGAGATCATAATAATATATTTCACTTTCAAATTTAGATCGAATGTAGGTGGAATCAACTTCTTGCCGGTAAACCAATAGGTCTGCATTAACCGGATAACGAGAGATGCCTGATTCATGATATTTAAGTTCGATGGAACTGACATCAGCAGAAAGATGCTGCCAGTTAAGTGCAAGAGAACGGTCGGTTCCATACAGGTTCATAAACTCAAGATCGACCCAACCGGTAATACTGTTTTTGCCTTCCTTAGAATTATCATAACCCAGTATTCCTGAGATCAAACTCATGCGGTCTTCTTCCACCTGAAAAAGTAATTTGCTGTGATCAAGCGGTATCAGATCGCAGTTTTTAATATATCTTTTCGTGCGAATATTATTTGCTGCCTGCTGCAATATTGCAGGAGTGATATTTCTTATTTTACCAAGTTGTGAGATCCTGATGAGAGTTTCATTACGAGTAGTTTTGTTACCTTTGAATTTGTATTCAGTGAACTGACAAAATTTGGCTTCATCAATTTTGATAAATGCAGTAAAATGTTCATTTATATTTTTTAGACTATCAAGTTTTACATCTGCAAAAAGAAAGCCATTATCAGCATAATATTCAGCTAAGATTCTAAGCGTTCCAGCCAGCTCCAATAAGGTAAATTCTCGTTTAGGAAGTATTGAAGATAATTTGGAATCAGTTATGTAACTGTTTCCTGTAAACTTTAAATTTGTTACCAACATCTCATTCAATTCTTCTATTTGGAAGATCACGTCAATTCTAGTGGGTGAGTGTGTGATAATTTTGGGAGCATAAACTTTAATATTAAACAATCCTTTGTTGGAATAATATTCGGAGATGTGTTTGGTATCTTTATTCAAAAGCTCTTGAGAAAAAACACTTCCAGTGTTGGATGAGATTGCAATTACAAGATCTTTGTCTGAGATAAGTTGATTTCCCTCAAATGTTATCTCACCAATTCTGAGTTCAGCATTTAATATTGTGCAGAATAAAAGTAATAACCAGAAAAGTTTAAATTTTAACATTCTCTTCAATGAGTTTGATAAGTTGGGGAACTAATTCCTCTTCCTTAACTTTGCGTAAGATCTCACCTTTCTTAAAAAGCAATCCTTCATGTTTGCCGCCGGCAATGCCAAAATCAGCTATACGTGCTTCTCCCGGACCATTCACGATGCAGCCCATTACGGCAACAGAAAGATCTGTATCGGCATATTTTTCCAAAGCATCTTCCACTCTTTTTGCCAGTGAGATAATATCAATATCCGTTCTGCCGCAAGTGGGGCAGGAGATAATTTCCAAACCTTTACGAAGATGAAGTGCTTTAAGGATCTCTTTTGCAACCACGATCTCTTTTACCGGATCGGCAGTTAACGAAACACGTAGAGTATCACCAATTCCTTGAGCCAGTAAAGAACCAATGCCAATAGAAGATTTTATGGTTCCGCTAAATTCTGTTCCTGCTTCGGTTACTCCCAGATGAAGCGGATAATCAGTTTTAGAAGAGAGTAGTTCATATGACTCAATAGTTAAGGGAACTGATGATGCTTTCACCGAGATCTTGATCTCATGATAATTCGCCTTTTCCAGAATGGCAACGTGTTCCAAAGCGCTTTCTACAATACCTACGGCAGAAACTCCATATTTCTTCAATTTTTCTTTAGAAAGCGAGCCGCTATTCACACCAATACGAATGGGGATTTTCCTTTCTCTGGCTGCATCAACAACCTTTAGAACATTCTGTTCACTGCCGATATTTCCCGGATTCAAACGCAATCCATCTACACCGGCTTTGATTGAAGCAATTGCAAGTTTATAATCAAAGTGAATATCTGCAATAATTGGAATTGAAATTTGTTGTTTTATCTGTTTTATTGCCTCGGCTGAAGTTAAATCTGGAACGGCAACCCGTACTAAATCACAACCGGCAATCGCCAACTCTTTGATCTGTTGAACGGTAACTTTTACATATGCTGTTTTTGTAGTGGTCATAGATTGTATTGAAATGGGATTATCACCACCAATAGCTACATTGCCAACCTGAATAATTCTGGTTTTTTTTCTAGTTATCATTATAAATTCTCCAATAATATTTCATAAGAATACTTAATGAATTAGGTCAAGAAATAAATGGAGAATTACTAAAGAAAAAACTGATATGGCAAAGTTCAAAAAAAATGAAACTTAATTTCATCAACAAACAGAAAAATCTTGACTTATGACTTTCTAAACACATTTAAGAAGAAGAGAGGATAATTATGAAAACAATTGATTCTCTAAAGTTCTTACAGAGCAAAATCGGAGGTGAGTTAGATTATGTAGCTGCAGCAGGAACAGAACGTTGGAAAATTGATATTCCAAGGTTATTATTTGAATTTAATGATGAACATGTAAGATTTGAGATAAAAAATAAAACCGAATTATTCATAAATGTTTACACGGTACCTCCGCATTTCCTCAAAATCCGACATGAGAACTTCGCTACGAAATTACTGGATAAGGTGCATCTACATTCCGAAATTAAAATTGGTGATGAAGAATTTGATGATAAGTATATTATCGAATTCGCAATTCCCGAGATTGCCAGCAAAACTATGACCGCAGAGTTTAAAAATTGCATTCTAAATTTAGAACCATTCAAAATATTCCAAATGACAAAACGTGATTACATATTACTCAAGGATATAAATAAGCATTACGATGTGGATAATGCTGAGGAAGATATTAAGAATATGGTGAATATTGTGAAGATTTGTGGAAAGATTTGGGGATAATAAGATATGAAAAGGATCTTATTCGTTTTCTGTCTAATCTTATACACTTTATTAGTCAGTTTGGAAATTACAATCAGTAATTCGGTTCCGGAAATCTCCGAAGACAGAGGTTTTACGAAAGTTTCCTTTGAAGATTCGTTTTTCCCTCAAAATGAGGGTGAACCTGCTGTTCCGGTAAGATCAATTTTTTTTGGAATTCCTGCAGATAAAAAAATACTAAGTATTAATGTTGATGGAAAAAATGAAAATCAGATTATCTTGAATTCAACAATAATTCCCGTTCAAAGAAACGTTCCGCTTAGTTATAAAGGTGAAATTCCATTTATCGCTGTGTATCGCGAACAAGGTCAAGGTCAAGGTGGCGTTTTTCCTGAAGATTTAATTTATAACTTCGGTTCGGGTATTTGTGGAAATACAAATATTGGTTACATTTCTTTTTATTCCGGAACTTACAAACCAACCCAGAATGAATTTACATATTATGAAGAAATTATGTTTGATATTGAATTTGAAAATAATCCAAGAAATGAGATATATCCCGGCAATTACACTTCCGAACAAGTTCTCAAATCGCTGAATATTTCTAACAATTCCAGAACAACGGATATCAAATATTTACTTATCACACCCGAAAGTTTTGCAGATGAATACGAGACACTCATGGAATTTCGCAGAATTCAAGGAGTGGAAACTTTTATTGAAACTGTGGAAAACATAGAACAAAATCATCAAGGGATAGATCTGCAGGAAAAAATCAGAAACTGCATAATCAGTATGTACGAAGAGCATTCGATCTCCTTTGTTACCTTAGGCGCAGATACAGATGCAATCCCGAGCAGGACTGCTTTTGCCTTCGATTGCGAATATGGCTTGTATGACGATGAAAACGAAATTAGAGCAGATATGTATTATTCTTGTTTGAACGGTAACTGGAATGCCGATGGAGATGAAATATATGGTGAGGAAGAAGACGAAGTTGATTTTTTCCCTGAAGTTTTTGTTGGTAGAATTTCTGCAAATACCCAAGGAGAAGTTACAGATTATATTTCGCGCCTGATAGCTTACGAAAAAGGTGAGCACGAAGATTATTCCAAAGCCGGTGGATTATCGATGGAACTTTGGGAAGGATCTGACAGTGAAGTTTGTCAGCAATATATTTATGAACGATATTTTCCTGAATTTTATAACATAACACTTTTATACGATGATGAAAATACAATGGAAAATGCCTATGCTTTGTTGAATCAAAATATGAACATCGTTCAGCATACCGGTCATGCAGGAAAAACAGCACTGTCATTGGAAGACGGGTCCATCAGAACAACTAACCTGTATAATCTGGAAAATGAGTACGGTGGGATATTTTATTCTATCGGTTGCTGGTCTGCAGCTTTAGATTATGGTTCCATCGGAGAGGTTCTGGTAATGGCGGAAAATAAAGGTCAGCTGGCTTACATCGGAAATTCCCGGTATGGTTGGGGAGCTCCGGCAGCTTCCGGATTCGGCTTTTCCGAATTCTTCCAAAAAGAATTTTTCAAACAGATATTTTGGAATGATATCACTGTCATTTCAGAAACAAATGCACTGCAAAAATTGCCTTTCATTCCGTATTTCGGTGGAACTTCTGTTTATAAATGGTGCGCTTATCAATTGAATGAAGTCGGTGATTCCTATTTCAATTTGATTAATGAAACCCCGAAAGAATTAGACTACAGTATAGAAATTTCTGATGATCTGCATTTCGTTGTAACTTCCAACGGAATTCCCGTAGAAGATGTAATAATAACTGTAAGTGAAGATCAAACGACAACGAATGCTAACGGAGAAGCAATAATTATAAACTCAGCTGAAATAGCATATTTGTACAAATACGGTTATAAGACTGTAGAAATAAATTTAAGTGAATATCAACCGGTACCATTTATTGGAGATATTTCAGGGAATACTTTAGTTTCACAAGAACAGACATTCTGGATAAGTTCAGTTTTGCATAATCCAACAAATGAAAATTTCAATTTTTCGGTGGAGTATGAATTCGATGAAGATGAAATATCGATTTCCAATACTTCATACACATCGAGTGTTGATGCAAATTCAAATATAGATTTAAATGCTGTTACAGGTTATATTCTTCCGATTGAAGAATCATATCAAATGGAAAGGGGAAAAGAGATTACGATAATTCAAAACATTTATAATGAAAATAGTGAGTTAGTAACTGAAAGCACGATAATATTCACGATCCTTGCTCCTGAAGTTTCTTTATATTTTGTAGAGAATCCTGAAAATATTTTGCCCGGAAGCAATGTGCAGTTTAATTTTGAATTTATTAATCCCGGTGATTTCACATTAGATTATCTGAACATAAATTTCTTATCAGGTAGTGAGTTTTTCACTTTTGAAGAAACTGAAGCAATGTTTGAAGATCCGATAATGACTGGAGAAACAGTAACTCTGGAAAATTGGATGATGACCGTTTCAGAAGATACTCCTGCAGATTACGTAGGAAGTTATACAATTGAGATTGAGACAGGAATAAATTCCGGAACTTATGTATTTACATTTTCAGAAGAAGTAATCTTACCTATCGGAATTCTTTCCTGGTCGGATGATTTTGAAGATGGCTTGAATTGGGATTGCCCCGCAGAATGGCAAATTGTTCAAACCTATGCTAACAGCGGGGAATCATCTTTTTCCTGCCGTCCAAGTGAGACGGGAACCTACGCAGCTATTGCACCATCTTTTGTGTATACCCAAGATCTGGAGCTTTCTTTCAATTACAGATTCAAAATGCCGATGTACGGAAATGACGGCGTGTTCTTTATTTTGGAATACAATGATATCGTTGATACGCTGATATTCCTCGGTGCAGGCGGAGCACTTCCGAACGATAAAGGACCTTCGCGAACACCGGAAATTTATATAGAAGGAGATTGGGTCGAATATATTCTGAATCTGGATGAGCTGATGCTCGATGAACTTGAGATTGGAACAGTGATGACCTTTAAACTAAAATTCAATTATGCAGAAGAGATAATTAATTTCAATCAGTATGGTTCGATGAGCGAGATCGGTGTATTTATCGATGATTTTTATTTGGGCGATGGAACTCAAGTAGATGAAGACCCTGAATTTGTAGAGGGGATTTTGTATGCTTTCCCAAATCCTGTATATTCTGGAGAGATCTTGAATATTGCTCTTTCGATTCCGAACCAAAATGATCTTACAGTAAAAATATACAACATCAAAGGTCAATTTGTAAAAGAGATCGATCAGGGAAATAACCAAAGCGGTATGGTCTACTGGGATTTGAAAGATGAAAACAATAAACGAGTTTCATCCGGATTGTATTTTATAAAAGCTAAAAGCGGAAATATAGTTTTAACGAAGAAAGTGGTATTGATAAAATAACGCCGGGCGTGCCTCGTCATCTTGCCATAAGCATTGGATTTGATTTTTCAAATCCTGATGCGATTAGCAAGATGATAAAAGACGAGCAAATAAAAAGTCAAGGGTTGTCTATTTGCGAGTCCCCGTGGACGCAATTTTAAACGATGTTCCGCTTTGATACTGTTGCGAGTCTTTTACAGTGTCACGCCCGGCGTTAACCAACATGGAGCGAAGCGGAATGTTGGTTAATGTTTGGCGTGCGCCACGATTCTTCTTGCTACTCTTCTTGCTCATTGTGGGCACGTTTGTTACAAGCATCTATCATTTCAAAAGCAAAGATTTTTTTATAACTTCAGTTTCGTTGTTCACACTTAATTTATAGAAATATACACCTGAACTGACTGAATTATTATTTTCGTCTTCACCATTCCAGCTAATTGAATGATTACCTTTGCCGATTTCATTATTAATCAGAGTTTTTACTTTTTGACCTTTGATATTGTAAATGGAAAGGTTGATTTCAGAATCATTTTGGATAGAAAACTTAATTGTTGTTTCAGGATTAAATGGATTGGGATAGTTATTCAATTGTAAATTTTCTGTTGAATATTGAATATTTTCATCTCCAATTGACAATCCTTCATTTTGGAAAATATAAGCAGACCCTGAATCTTCTCCATTATCATCATCAAACATAGCTCCGATTATTCCATACTCCCCATCTATGCAAACCGAAGAGCCAAAAAGATCTTCACTTCCTCCATCGGATGCAGTCAATTTTTGCTGTTCTGACCAAATAGAACCATCTCGATTAAATATATATGCTGACCCGGAATTTGAACCATAATCATCGTTATGATAAGCACTGATTAAAGCGTAGTTCCCTGAGATAGAAACTTTTAGACCAAAATTATCACCATCTGAACCATCAGAAGGAGTAATTTTTGCTTGTTGAGTCCAGTTAGCTCCTGTTCTATTGAAAATATATGCTGAACCAGATCTTGATCCGTTATCATCATCTCCATAAGCTCCAATCAGTGCATAATCACCACTAATTGCAACTGATTTTCCAAAACAATCTCCACTAGTAGCATCATTGGGAGATAGTATTGCTTGTTCATACCAAACATTGCCAAACCTATGAAAAATATAGCTGGGGTTATATCCACCACAATCACCGTCATAAGCACCAACTACAATATACTTTCCATCTAAAGAAACTGAAAATCCAAACAAATTACCTTCTTCACCATCGGACGCGTTTAATCTAGTTTGCTCAGTCCAATTTTGACCTGTTCTTTTGAATACATATGCAGAACCAGTCTCAATCCCATCAACCTCATTCATATAAGCACCAATCACCGCATAATTACCTGAGATAGAAACAGAATAACCAAATTGATCCATTGTACCAGCATTAGAAGCAGTTAACTTTGTTACCTCTGACCAAGTATTGCCATTCCT
>DAOUVH010000092.1 GCA_030667725.1 Candidatus Cloacimonadota bacterium
AGGACTATCACCAATAAAATCGCCCAGTTCCCTACGATCCCAGTAATATATTTAGAAAGCGATCTTAACCAGATGGACACCGGTTGTGAACGGTGGAAAAGTTCACAGTTCCTGCGAATATCTTCGTTCAGTGCACTTTGGGTAAGCATAATTATGAAAATAATACACAACAAACCGGGCCAGCCAACAATTGCCAGATGTAGAATGTAATTAATTGTTTCTGAAGGAATATCGGAAGGGATATCACTCCAATTGACATCAAGATCAGAAGAAAAATAAGAAATGCTTGCTCCTATCATGGTTAGAATAAAAAATCCAATCGTTATCCAGATCGGGATAAGTAGAGATTTTTTGTAGATCTGTAGATCTTTTATAATTAATGCTTTGAATTTATGCATTTGAACCTCCCACTTTTTCCAGGAATAGATCAGAGAGTGATGGACGAGTAATTTCTGCTCCCTTAATAACCACATCGCTAGGTAAGATCGCACTAACGTATCCCAAGGTTTTATTGATGATATTCGGTTTGTATTGTTCCAATTCACTCACATTATCCGAAGAAACTGTGTATACTGATAATCTCTTCTTCAATTCAGTAATATCTTCATCGAGAATAATCTTACCTTCATCTATAAAGATAATATCCTGCAATATCTGTTCAACTTCCTCAACCTGGTGGGTAGAAATAATGATCGTTCTGGATTCATCATAAAATTCACCAAGAATCGTATTGAAGAATTCTTTTCGGAACACGATATCCAGTCCAAGTGTGGGTTCATCCAGAAGAAGTATCTTCACATCCAGTGAAAGTGTAATTAAAAGATACAATTTCGTTTTCATTCCCTTAGAAAGGTTCGCAACTTTCTGATCTAGTGGCAGATCGCTGCTGGAAAGCAGACTCTGCGCCTTTTCATTGTTCCATGATTGATTTAAAGATGCTACATAATCGATCGTTTGACGGACTGTTAACCTGTCATCAAGACTGTTTACATCCGGTATGAAAGCAATATGTTCATGGATCGATTCTTTATGACTTTTTATGGTTTCACCAAGAATTGTTATCTCACCCTGATGCTTCAAGAAGCCAAGAAGACATCTCATGAAAGTAGATTTGCCAGCTCCGTTCTTTCCCAGAAGACCGATGATCCTTCCTTGCGGAATACTTAATGTAACTTCATTCAAGGCTTTTAGTTTACCATAATACTTCGTCAGGTTTTTCACTTCAGCGACACTCATTATTTTCCTCCTTCTTCATAAATTGAATCCAGAATATTCATTAGTTCAGTTTTTGTTATCTCTAATGATTTGCTCTTCATAATTACCTTTTTTAAATCTGAATTTCTAAATTCATTACATTTTTTCTTTTTTAGTTTTTTCTGTGCTCCTTTTTCCACGAACATACCTATTCCTCTTTTTTTATATAGAATCCCTTCATTAAGAAGTTCGCTAACTGCATTTGAAATCGTTTGAGGATTAAGCTTGTATTGCTGTGCTAGAACACGAATGGATGGTATTGTTTCTTCTTCTTTTAAAGAACTGGTTACAATAGCGTTTTCAATTTCTTCCTTTATCTGAAGATAAATCGGAATACCTTCATTAAACTTCATCCAACCTCCTTTACTGTTTTAGTGTCTGGGTCAACTGGTACACCAGCAGAATATATGTCAAGTTTATTTTTTCTAACAGGTTCAAGTTGAATTATTGCATAGAGTCTAATTGCCTGGAAATGACTAGGTTAGGATGTTTATATTTTTTTTAGTAATTCCCGAATAATTTTATTGGAAGCCTTTCCCCCACCGTAAAGATCGATACTATAATTAGGGGTTTTGTTAATCATTTTTTTGTATGCAGTATAAATCTCATCGGAATTACTTCCGGCAATAGTATTGAACCCGTTCTCCACCAGTTCAACCCATTCCGTTTCATCGCGCAGGGTTACACATTGTTTTTGAAAGAAGAATGCTTCTTTCTGCAATCCACCGCTATCGGTCATAACCAGTAAACAATTCTTTAAAAGATAGATCATTTCCAGATAGCCTACCGGTTCGACGATTATAAGATTTTCAATTATAAATTTTAAATCTTTAATTATTTTTTTGGTTCGTGGATGCAAAGGGAGTATGATTGGAGTTTCCTGCGATATTTTATCCATTACTTTGAAAATGGAAGACAATCTTTGGGAATCATCGGTATTCTCTGCCCTATGGATCGTGGAGAGTATGAATCTCTCCGGAAACTCGAAATCAGGTTTTTTTGCCAGATCGGAATAGAAGATCGCTGCATCCTGCATCACGTCACCGCTTTTCACTATCCTGGCTAATGAATGTTTTCCTATTCCCTCATCCTTCAGATTTTGTACAGCCTGGTCTGTAGGACATAACAGTAAATCACTGATCTTATCTGTAAGTATTCTATTAATTTCTTCCGGCATCTTTCTGTTAAATGATCGCAAGCCAGCTTCCACGTGAGCAACCTTGATGTGCAATTTTTTGGCAGCCAACGCTCCGGCAATTGTGGAATTTGTATCTCCATAGACAATTACCCAGTCAGGTTTTTCTTTCAGCAATACTTCCTCGATCTTCTCGATCATTCTACCGGTCATAGCACCATGTGTAAGACTGTTAATTTCCAGGTTATAATCAGGTTTGGGTATCTGCATCTGATGAAAAAAGATCTCACTCATATTAGCATCAAAATGCTGCCCGGTATGCACTATCACTTCTTCGATATTGTTGTGCTTTGCAATCTCTCTGCTCACTGCTGCTGCTTTGATAAATTGAGGTCTAGCTCCGATGATAGTGAGAAGTTTCATTTGTTATACCCTTTGGAATTCACCTTTAAATACCATTCACATGTTCTTTTAATTTCATCTTCAATTGAATGTTGTTGATCATATCCCAGTTCACGGATCTTTTCAGAGCGATAATCGGTTGAAGTACTGAATTTCATCATTCGATCGCTGTTAATAGGAAGCTCTTTTCCCAGTATCTTTCCTATGAGATCAAATATTCTTCCAATAAAAATAGCAAAGGAAAATGGGATATGGATTTTAGGCATATCGAATCCATTATTAGAAGCAATTATTCCCATGAGCTTTCGAACAGTAAGATATGGTTTATCAATACAGTTAAAATTTTGAATTCCTGGTTTTAATTTATCCAGAACAAAATAGGTTATATCCACCATATTTTCCAAGGATATCATCGATTTAATGTGACTTCCATTACCAACCATCAACCATGGGAATTTATTCATCTGTTTTATTAAATTATACATATTTGCAAAATTGTTTGGACCATAAATCACTGAAGGTCTTAAAGTAATTATACATCGTTCATTCGATTTTTCTTCCTGCCATTTCCAGATAACTTTCTCACCAGCAAATTTGGAATCACCATAAACTGTATTGGAAAGATATTCTACTGTTTCATCACAGGGTTTAGGTTGATGTCCGTATACAGAAACAGTGCTGTAATATATAATTTTATTAATTCCCCGTTCTTCTGCGTATTCAGCAACGATTTGTGTACCATATTCGTTATCACTAAAATATTCTTCCCTTGAAATCCCGAAATCATGCTTGGAAGCTGCACAGTGAATGATCAATTCGAATTCGTGTTTATTAAGTTTACGCAGATCTTCAATATTTCGAATATCCCCTATCTGTGTATTAGGATGGCTATCAATATTACATTCATCACTTTTATCTATACCCCATACTTGATGACCATTTTCTTCTAGATAATACATCAAGCGTGAACCAACAAAACCATTTGAACCTGTGATTAAAATGTTCATTTAGTTTCCTCTCTTATTGTATTCCATGTAGCTTGTTGCTTTCCTGTAATAAATTTTATGAAAGCAATTAAGGAAGCATATATCATAGTAACAAAATATCCCGGAAATTTTAAGAATCTATTTGTCCGATTTATTGACTCAAGAAATAATTCAAATCCACCCCCAAGATAGCCCAGAACTTGAATCATCATAGTAAAAGTAAAAAATACTGACTTATCCTTTAATGATAAGTTTGCGATAAAAAAGAAGATTGCCCAAATAAACAAAGTCCAACGTAATATTTTATGTGAAAATATCATCCAATTAACTTTTGGATATTTAAACGGATTCAACAGAATTGAATTCCTTTTTAAAGCAAACCATTCTCGCGATATTATTCTGATTTTTCTCTTTAGTTCTTGAGAAGGCTGCTCACTACCTCGTTCAAATACTATTGCTTTGGGAACGTATTTAGCGATATAATTTTCTTTTAGGCACTGAAGTGTTCTCTCAAAATCATCTACTGATGCTTGGTGAACTTGCTTAAACAACTCTCTTCTAATTAAAAAAATCGAACCATTAGAGCCAATGATTGAATGAAAACTACTTTCTAACTTTTTGATATATGATTCATATTTCCAATAAAGTCCTTCTCCAGAATCACCATTCTCTGATATTAGCTTTAGTTCTCCTGATGCAATTCCAACTCGAGGATTTGATTGAATAATAGTTACTAAATGTTTTATTGCATCTTTATGAAATATTGAGTTGGCATCTGTTGAAAGCACGTAATCACTTTTAATTGAAGGCTCAACTAAATTGTGACTTGAGGGTTTTCCTTTTCGAGGTTTCTGTATTACCAGTTTAATATTAGAATATTTCCGAGAATACTTTTCAACAATTTCATTTGTTCTATCTATCGAATCATCTGAAATTACTATCATACTTATCTTGTTTTTAGGATAATCAAGATTAAGATACGATTTAATTTTTTCTTCTATTACATCTTCTTCATTATATGCCGGGCATAAAACCGTAATCGTAGGAAATTCAGGTAATTCAACTGGATTATCCTGTTTTCTAAAAAGATTAATGAAACTAAGTAACAAGCTATAACCAATAATGTGATAAAACAGAATGAGAATGCATAACCAGAAAAGATTTATCATAATTTTATTCTTTTCCAGTAAACAAATTATTTATTGTAATTCTCATATACATTGTGTTACTCACATTCAGAAATAAAGTCTCTTAACTTACCATTATCTCTAATTAGAGTTTGTTTATCTTCTATAATACAAGCCAAATCATTACTAAAATATTTCTTAAATTCATTAAGAATAAGGTTATTTGAGTTCTCATTAATCTTATCTTCAATTTTAATTATGACTTTTCCTTTTTCTCTTTGTATTATTTGATAATTTAGAAATAACCTATGCTTTAAACAAATATTTTTAAATATATAATAAAATGTGAAACTTGGATATTCATTTTTTTTTCCATATATTATTTTGCCTATCCTTCCAATAACATCATCTATAACATAATGATTCATACCACACGAGCATTTGAAATTCCTATTCAATTTTATGTAGTCACCTAATCGATATCTAATTATTGGAAATGATTTAGAGAATAGGTTTGTGACTATAATTTCATTATTAATATCTTCAATAATTACATTTTCCATTACAATATGCATATTCCCTTTTGGACATTCAAAAGCTAT